>JAEUJT010000438.1 GCA_016793525.1 Archangium sp.
GGCCGCGGTGCCCCCAGGTGATGCCTGGCGCTTCGTGCTGCGTGCGCTTGAAGCCCAACAGCTTCCCCACGTAGGCGTTGGTCTGCATCAGCTGCTGCACCCGGCGGCGGGCACCGAAGAGCAGAAACAGCACCTGCACCACCACCGTCATGAACGGCGTCTGCGTCACCAGGTACTTCGGCGCGAGCTGCGCGATTCGCACCAGCCGCTTGCCCAGCGTGTCGTAGCCGCCGGTCTGAAAGACGTGTTCCACGTGAGAATCTCCCTCTATTTCGCGGCGGAGCCCGCGTCGGCGGCCTTCACCACCGGCCGCGGGTACACCAGGCACACGCTCGAGAACTTCGTCTCGTCGGCGCTGAGCCAGTTGGCCGACACCGCGCGCGCCACGTCAGCCATGGGCATGCCGAACGACGGCATGAAACACACGTCGGGCGCGTCGGGGAACCGGGTCTTGATGCGCCCGAAGCCGCGCTGGAGCGTCGTCAGATCCCACTTGCCTCCTCGCACCGGCACGGTCGGCCCGTTGATGTCGGGGCCCGGCATCTTGCCCATGTTGGTCTGCAGCTCGAACCCGTCTTGGCGGTGCACGACGCGCAGCTTCCCCGGCACCGGCTCGTCGAGCCATCGGTTGAACGCGGGCTCGTCACGCAGCGTCACCGGGTACGCGACCGCCACATCAGGGTGGGCCAACCACACCGTCGCGCCGGCGTCGTCGAGGCTCGCCAGCAGCGCCGCCACCTGCGCCAGGTACGTGTCTTCGCGTGCCACCAACACCACCGGCTTCGCGCCGCCCGTCCACGGGGCCATCTCGCCGTCGAGCACGATTCGCGTCGACTCCGCGGGAGCCACTGGCCCCACCGGCGGAAGCGGGATGATGGCGAAGTAGACTTCACCCGCATCGCCTTCTGGAGCCGCGCGCGCGAGGGGCTCCATCGGCACCAGCGGCGTGGACCGACCGGCATCGGGAGCCGCCGTGAGCTTCTTGTCGCTGCACGCCACCAACGCCAGCGTCGCCACCATCAACCAGCGCGTCACGGGGCCTCCCACGCATCGACGCAGGTCGCCTGCGCCAACCCACGCGTCACCGAGTCGGCCGCCGCGTCTTTCGGCTCTTTGAACAGCACCATGCCCTCGAAGCGCGCCGCATCCTCCGCGCGCCCGACATCGTGGATGTAGATGGCCTTCACCCGATCCGGATATTCCTTCCGGATCTGTGCGTACACCTCGGGGTCGTGCTCACCGGAGTCGCCCACCAGCACCACCGGGTACGGCACCGCCTCGAGGAGCTTGCGGATCACCGGCTGCTTGTAGTCGCTCAGCGTCGACGGCCCGAGATCTCGCAGGTACAGGCCGAAGGGCGGCATGCCGTGCTTCTGCAAGAACGCGCCGATGCGCCCGGTGAATTGCTGCGGCGAGCCGCTCACCAACGCGAACACCGGCCGCGCGAAGCCGACGTTGCGCATGCAGCGGTACCAGCGGTTCATGCCCTCCACCGGTGGGTGCGTCGTCCCGTCGTGCATCAGCGCGGTATTCAACAAGCCGCGGTTGCTGACCACGTTCGACACCGCGATGGTGTCGTCGAAATCGGAGATCACGAAGTACGGCGCAGCTGGCGCGCCGACGTCGACGGTGGCCACCGCCAGCCGCGCGCCGCGAACGTAGGCCTCGGCGTACTGCACCCCCACCGGGAACGGCTTCGGGCCAGAAAACGTCACTGAAAACGCGCCGTCGCTGACGCTCACCACCGACGCCGAAAGACCAGCAAAGCGAACCTCGACCGGCGCTCCTTCCCAGTTGCTCGCCGACAGCCGGCGGAGGTTGCGCGACATGGCCGACGTGCCCGGAGAGGGCGCGTCTTTCAGCACCCGCCCGGCCACGGTCACCGACGTCGTCGTTCCAATCGAGGGGAAGAGAATCACTGCCGGAGCGCCCCACGCCGACACCGCGCTCAGGGCCACCAGCACCACCATCAGGCTTCGCACCCGACGCATGGTAGCGTACCTGCGCCGCCTCCCGCGGGAAACGAACGCCCTGTGCCGCCGACGCCCTTTGGCCCGTACGAGCTCCTCGACTGCATTGCCACCGGGGGCATGGCCGAGATTCATCGTGCGCGGAGAACAGGCGATGACACCCCACTGGTGATCAAGAAGATCCTCCCGGCGTACGCGGCGAGCGAGCGCTTCATCAAGCTGCTCACCAACGAGGCCCGCATCGCGATGAGCCTCTCGCACCCCAACGTGGTGCGGGTGGTCGACTTCGGCGATGTCGACGGAGAGTGGTACCTGGCCATGGAGCTCGTCGACGGGCAGCCGCTCTCCCGCATCGTCAAGCGCGCGGCGGAACGCGGCTTCCGCACCCTCCCCCACGCGCTCTCGGTGCACGTGCTGGTGGAGATGCTCAAGGGGCTCCACGCCGCGCACATTCAGGCCGACGCCGAGGGCCGGCCGCTCCACGTGGTGCACCGCGACGTCAGCCCACAGAACGTGCTCATCGGGTACGACGGCACAGTCAAGGTCACCGACTTCGGCCTGGCCCGAGCCGACGTCGAGGGGCGAGATCCAAAAGAGTCGCGCACCTTGAAGGGCAAGTTCTCGTATTTCGCGCCCGAGCAGGCCCGCAGCAAACCGCTCGACGCGCGCACCGACGTCTTCGCGGCCGGGGTGGTGCTGTACGAGCTGCTCACCGGGCGACTGCCGTTTCAAGGCTCGATGAACGAGGTGCTCTCAGCGATCGGCCGCGGCACCCACGACGCACCGAGAGCCGTCGCCCCGACGCTCCACCCCGACCTCGAACACGCGGTGGAAAAGGCGCTGTCGACCGAGAAGAGCGAGCGCTTCCCCAGCGCCCAGGCCTTCGAGCGCGCCCTCGCTTCGTTCGTCGTCGCTCACGCGCCCGGCCTTGGCGCGTCGCAGCTGGGGCCCTTCGTCTCGCTCCTCTTCGAAGACGAGCTGCGCCAGGCGGGGCGCACGCCCGCGGTGACTCCGGAGTTCCGCGAGCGGGCCGACTGGTGGAAGGTGAGCGCCGCCGATGGCATCGAAGCCGAGAGCGAGCCAGCGACCGAGCTGGTCTCGACCGCGCCAGCACCGCCACCGCCCGAGAAACGAAAACCGGGGACCCGCGTCATTCTCGCGGTCGCCGCGGCCACCGCCGTCGTCGGCAGCGCGGGCCTCTTCGCCGCCGTGCGCCTGCTGCGCGGCTCCATCGACGTCGCGGCGACGCCGCCCAACGCGACGGTGTGGCTCGACGGCGCGCGCGTGGCCGACTCGACCCCCGCGCTCATTCCCAACCTCGCGGTGCGGCGCGCGTACCACCTCGAGGTGCGCGCCGACGGTCACCTCCCCTGGGGCGACGACGTGACGCTCGGCTTCGGAGAGCACCGGCACGTCGTGGCCGCCCTCCGCCCCGCGCCGGTCGACATCGAGCTCCAGGTCGACTCGGTCTCGGCGGAAGAAAAGCCAACGCGAGCGCCGGTTCCGCCGGCCCCTCCGCCACCGGCCACGCCAAAGCTGGAGACGGTGAAGCTCACCGCCGCACCGGTGGTGGTCGACGTGGCAGCGCACCGCACCGTCATCGCCGCCAAGCCGCTGCTGATCGACGCCCGAAAGAGTTACCGCGTGGCCTTGAACCGCGGGCCGTTCGCGGGGTGGGTGCTGCTCGCGCGCACCACGAAAGATGTTCGCGTCTTTCCCTTGGCCGGCACGGTTCCCATCGCGGGCGCGACCGAGCTCACCGCGGTGCGCATCGAGCCCTCCTCCTTCGGCCAACGCGCCGCCCCCGAGCGAAAGCCCCGCGTGCTGACCGCGACCGCCCTGAAAGCCGCTCCGAAGCGCGCCTCCGTGGCGCCCACGCCGCCCGCGCGAGGAGGACTCACCGTCACCGGCCTCGACCCGCGCCGCGCGTACGAGGTCATCGCGCAACGCAGCGAGGCCCCGGCCCAGGGCGCGCTCGTGGTGGGCCACCCGGCGCGAGGGATCTTTGCCCTGCGCCCCGACGTGCCGCTCCGGATCACCGGCACCAAGCAGCTGTGGCTCTCCTTCGTGAGCGCGGCAACCGCCCCGTCAGGCACGCTTTCCGTCGTGATTCGCGCCGTGCCCACCGCGCGCCGACGCTAAAAATTTGCGCCTGTCGCACATCGCCCTACCCTGTAGGTGTCTGTTCCACCTGCGACGGAGATGACGATGAAGACCTTGAATCTGATGACGATGCTGATGGCGGTGGTGGTGATGGCGATCGGCGGAGCGGCCGTGGCCAGCCGGCGCACAGTGGTGACGCAGGCCGAAGTCGACCGCGCCATCGACGCGCGCCTGTACGAGATGCTCGTGAAGCTCAACACCGCCAAAAACCGGTAGCGCCCCCTTCCAACGCGCTGCGGCATGTGGGTAAGAGCCGCAGTCTATGGTCCACTCCTTCGCGTTTCGCGCTGTCCTCACGGCGGCGTTTTCCATGGTCCTCGTCGCCTGTGGCGGCGGCACCAAGCCCACGCGCTGTGTCACCAACTCCGACTGCACGTCTGGCCAGCTCTGCTCGGCGGGCACCTGTACTCTCCCCATCGGCGGCACGGGGGGTGGGACGACGGGGGGCGGCACCGGCGGTGGTACGACGGGTGGCGGCACCGGCGGCGGCTCGACGGGTGGCGGCACCGGCGGTGGCGGCGGCTCGACCATCGACGCGGGCACCGGCGGCGGCTCGACCGACGCGGGCACCGGCGGTGGCGGAGGCTCCACGGTCGACGGCGGCACGACGGTCAGCACCTGCACCATGCCGGAGCAGCTGACGCCAGGCTCGATCAGCTCCACCACGGCGGGGGCCTCGAGCACCTACGACTTCCCCGACGTGTTGCCCTGCCGTGAAGTGGTCACCCCGGGGGCCCCTGACAAGGTCTACAAGATCACCGTCGCGGCGAACTCGCGCCTCTCGGTGTCTGTCGACGCGACGTGGGACGCGACCCTCAACGTTGTCGCTGCGCCGGCTTCGAACTGCGGCGGCGCGCTGCAGAGCGACGGCGGCCCCACCCCGCCAGTGTGCGTCGCGGGAGCAGACAGCAACGGCAGCGGCGTCGAATCGACGTTCTACGACAACACCACGAACGCCGCGGTCGACCTGTTCATCCTCATCGACGGCTTCGACGTCGGGGAGTCTGGTGCGTTTACGCTCACCACCGCGGTCACGCTGATCCCCGACGGAGAGCGCTGCGAAAACGCGGTCGCGCTGACGGGCACGCAGTCGCTCTCCAACCAAGAGCTGTCGAGCTACGTCAGCGACTACCTCGGAGGCCTGAGCTGCGCGTCGGGTACCACGGGCAAAGATCGCGTCTACAAAGTCACGGTGCCGAACGGCCAGCGCCTGACGGCGGTGACCACGGTCGCGACCGGAACCGACGGTGGCCAGCCCTACAACGCCACGGTGAACCTGGTGTCGGGCACGTGCGGCGCGCCGCTCACCTGCCTCACCGGCTCGAACGTTCAGCCCGCCACGGCGCTCTACGACAACACGTCGGGCAGCCCGGTCGAGGTGTTCATCGTCATCGACACCAGCACGAGCATCAACCCGGTTGGCCCGTTCGCGCTCAACGTCACCGTGGCGACGATTCCCACGCTCTCCGGAGAGACCTGCGACAACGCGGCGCCGGTCATCACCACCTCGACCACGCTGCTGAATCAGACGTTCGTCGGCTACGCGAGCAACTACTCGATGACGGCGCAGCTGGTGTGCGCATACGGCGACGGCCCCGATCGCGCCTACGCCATCGACATTCCCAGCAGCCACTCGCTGACGGTGCGGGCGATTCCCGACGGCGGTTTGCCTGACGGCGGCGGCATCGATCTCGCGCTCTCCATCGTGGAGTCGTCGACGCAGTGCGCGGCCGGGCCATGCCTCACTGGCTCTGGCACCTCGGGCACCGAGACCGGCACCGCGGCGGGCTTCACCGACGGCGGCATCAAGCGCGTCTACGCGGTGGTCGACTCGCTCACCCTGACTCCAGGCGCGGCGACCTTCGCGCTCGACGTACAACTGCTGCCCGTCAGCTCGACCCCGGTCGGCGACTCGTGCACCAGCCCGTCGACGGTCATCAGCTCGAACTTCAGCTCGACCACCGAGGCGTTCAATGGCTTCGTCAACGACTACGGCGCGGGCGCGACGGGCAGCGGGTGCTACTCGGGCTCGGGCCCCGACCGCGTGTACCGCATCGACGTTCCGGCCAACAACGCGGTGACCGTCACGGCCACGCCCTCGGCCTCGGCTGACATCGTGCTCAACCTCATCGACGTCACGCCGGCCTCGAACTGTACGCCCGGTTCGGTGACCTGCATCGTCGGCCAAGACGACCCGTCGTCGGCGGGCGGCATCACCGAGGTGATCTCGCTCAACAACACCACCGCCAACGTTCGCCAGCTGTACCTGTTGGTCGATCGCTACGGCTCACTCTCGGGCAACGAGACGTTTTCGCTCAACGTCACCTTCACCTCGGGCAACGCGGGTGAGACCTGCGCGGCGCCGGTGGTCCTCTCTGGGCCCATCGTGCTCTCGGGCCAGAGCACGCTTGGCTACGCGAACAACGTGCAGACGACGACCGCCGCCGCGTGCACCGGCCTGTCGAACAGCGGCCGCGACCGCGTGTACCAAGTGACGATTCCGGCCAACAAAACGTTGAGCGCCATGGTGACGCCGACCGGCGCGAGCTGGGACCCGTCGATCTACGTGGTCAGCAGCCCCTCTTCGACCTGCAACACCCCGCCCACCACCACCGCCTGCCTCGCCGGCAAAGACAACGGGGGCCAGGCGGCGTCAGACACGGTCACCTACAAAAACACCAGCACGGTCAACACCAAGACCGTCTTCGTGGTGGTCGACAGCTGGCAGAACGGCGGCTCCTTGAACGAAGGCACGTTCACCCTGAGCGTCTCCTTCCAGTAAAGACTCAGCGGAGTTTCGGTTCGTCCGGCGGGCGACTGTGCTAGGTGCGCAGTCGCCCGTTGTCTTTGCGTGAGGGGGCCATGGCCGAACCGGTTACGGCGTCTACGCTGTCATTGTCAGTCGGAGATCGCGTCGTGTACCCCAACCAGGGGTTGTGCACGGTCACCGACATCAAGAGCGAGGAGATCGCGGGCCAGAAGCTCGTGTTCGTGAGCCTCACCATCATCGAGACCGGCGCCAAGGTGAAGGCGCCGCAAGAGAAGCTGGCGCGCATCGGCATTCGCCGGCTCTCCAGCCCCGATGAGGTGAAGCGGGTCATCGACTACTTGCGGGCCGACTCCGAGAAGGCGTCGCTCGACTGGAAGAAGCGGGCCCGCGACAACACCTTGCGGCTGTCTGAAGGTGGGCTCCAGGGGTTGGCCGAAGTGGTGAAGGGCCTGCAGGTGCTGTCTGAGCTGCGCCCGCTGCCGCCCAAGGAGCGCGAGCTCTACAACGACGCGCGGCACCTCTTCGTCACCGAGCTGGCGGCCGCCTCGGGCATGCCCGAATGCGACGCCGAAGACACGCTCGACGTCATTCTCTTCCCCATCGGCAAAGAGCGCCCCAAGCGCACCATCGAAGAGTTCAAGGCGCTGGCCGGTGACGACGACTTGCTCGGCGACGACTTGCTCGGGCTCGACGGCAGTGAAGGTGCGGTCGATGGCGCCGAAGGTGCTGCGCCGTCTGAAGACTCCGAAGCCGACGGCGAGTCGAGCGACGACAGCGGTGACGACGACGCGCCCGCCAAGCCGGTGAAGGCGAAGGCGCCGGCCAAAGAGAAGGCCCCGAAGGCAGCAGCCGCGCCGAAAGAGCCGAAAGAGAAGAAGGCGCCCGCTGAGAAGAAGGCCAAGCCAGAGAAAGCCGACAAGGTGGCGAAGCCCGCGAAAGCCGCCAAGCCTCCGAAAGAGAAGAAGCCGGCCAAGAAGCCCGCTGACGCCGACGCCAAGGGCAAAAACAAGGGCAAGGCCAAGTCGAAAGCCTAGGAGCCGCCGTGATCCGCCTCGTCACTCTCGATGACTACGAGCCGCCCGTGCTGAAGCAGCTCACCAAGGTGCTGTACACGGCCTTCGGTGTCGGCGCGGAGCACACGGGTTCTGTCGCGCTCCCCGCGGGGTTCGGTGAGCCGCTCAGCCCCCACGCCTTGCTCGCCGCGCTGCCCAAGGTGCAGGCGTTCGCCGACGACAAGGTGCTGTTCCTCACCGCCAAGAAGCTCGCCCCGCGCAAGCTGCTCTCGGGTGAGACTCCGACGTACGGCGTCTCGCAGTACAGCCAGCAGCTGGCGCTCGTCTCGTCGGCGCAGGTGAAGGGGCTCGAAGAGAACGTCGACACCCTCGCCCGCTACGCGCTGCAAGAGGTCGGGCACTGCTACGGGCTGCACCACTGCCTCGACCCGCGGTGCTCCATGTTCCCCCAGTGGACGCCGTCGTACCCCGAAGGCGACGCCATCTTCTGCGTCTTCTGCCGCGAGCAGAGTGAGCAACGCATTCGCCTGACGAAGTCGTGAACAGGTACGCCTTGGTCGAAGGGCTGGCTGCCGTGGCGGTGGCGATCGCCTGCCTCGTGTTTCAGCTCTGGCTCCCAAGCACACACGTCACCGACGCCGACTACGAAACGCTGGCCAAGGTGATGGCCGCCGAGGCGCTGCCGGGCGACGGCGTGCTCCTCTACCCCTGGTGGACGGAGCGTGCCCGCCGCTTCCTTCCCGAAGGCGTGCAGGTGACGGGGTACCTCGGCTCCGATCGCGACCCGCTCGAGCTCCACCCACGGGTGTGGCTCGTGTCGCAGCCCTCGCTGCCGCGCTCCGACGTGAGCAGCTTCATGAAAGACTTCGGGCCCGGCCGCACCGAGGTGGGTGGGGAGCGGCGCTTCGGCAACCTCTCGCTGCGGCTGTTCCAGAACGGTCGTTACCGCCCTGTGCGCTTCTCGGCGACAGAGGCCCTGGCCCGCGCGGCGGTGTACCTCGAGCAGCCCGACGGGAGCCGCCAGCCCTGCCAGTGGAACGGCGTCTCGCACCAGTGCCCCAACCGTTTCGAGGTGAAAACGGAGTGGCATGAGCTGCGCTACGTGCCGCGGCGCTGCGTGCACTTCAACCCGCCGGGAGGGAGCGCGAAGCTGGTGGCCGAATTCACCCACGTGCCCGCGGCGGAGTCGCTGGCGATGGTGGGCGGCCTCATCTGGGAGCACGCGGTGCACCAGGGCCCGCAGTTCTCGACCACCACCTTGACGCTCGAGGTGAACGGGGCGGTGACGCAGCTGCCGCTCCCGCCGGGTACCGATGGGCTGCAGCGCGCCCCGGCGGAGCGCACGCCCGACGACGCCACGGTGCGGGTCACCGTCTCAGCGAGCAACCCGGCAAGCCGGGAGACGTGCTTCGAGCTCTACGCCTTCGGAGGCGCGCCATGACGCCCGACGCGAAGCTCGACCGCCGCATCGCGTGGGGCCTGTTTCTCGGGGCCTTCGTGGTGCTGCTGGCGACGGAGAAGAGCGCCGGCTTCGTGCGCGACGAGAGCCAATATTTCGCCGCGGCCAAGGCGCACGCGGAGTGGTTCAAGCTGGCGCTGAGCAACCCGCGCGCGGCGTTGGATGACTCGGCCATCACTCGGTCTTTCGACTACAACCACGAGCACCCGGCGGGCATGAAGAACCTCTTCGGCCTGTCGCACTGGCTGTTCCACGACGCGCTGAAGTGGCTGCGGCCCGCCACGGCCTTGCGCATCCCGGCCTTCCTGTTGGCGGCGCTCATTCTCCCCCTCTGCTACCTGTTGACCCGGCCGCTCTTCGGTCGCGGCGCGGCGGTGTTCTCAGCGCTGGTGTGGCTCTTCGTGCCGCGGCAGTTCTTCGAGTCGCACCTGGCCTGCTTCGACGTGCCGGTGGCGGCGATGTGGCTGCTGGTCGTGTATTGCTTCTGGCAGGCGCTCACTCGGCCGCGCTGGTGGCTGTACACCGGCCTGGCCTTCGGCGGCGCGCTGGCGGCGAAGCACAACGCCTACTTCATCCCCCTCGCCCTCATCCCCTTCTCGCTCTGGCGAGGGTGGCACGCGTCGAATGGGAAACCGGCCGCGCGGGCGCTGTGGCTCGGCATCAACGGCACGTACGTGGCGGGCGCGGCGCTGTTCGCGGTGATGGCGGTGGCGCTGGGTCAAGCGCGTTTCCTCGCCACCTTCCTCTTCCCCTCGGCGCAGGTGGCGGTCTTCGTCACCGCGGTGGGACTGAGTGCATGGCTCTTGCGGCGGCTGTGGCGGGAGGACGAGGCGACCTTCCGCTCCGTCGCGCCGCTGGTGGCGATGGCCGCGCTCGGGCCGATGCTGTTCTATCTGCACTGGCCCTACCTCTGGCATCACCCGGTCGATCGCACCGCTTGGTACATCACCTTTCACCTCACCCATAACCACTACGCCTGGCTGTACTTGGGCGAGCTGCTGCGCGGGCCTCCGTTCCCGCTGGCGTACGTGGTGGTGAAGACCGCGCTGACCGTGCCCACGTCGCTCTTCGTGCCCATGGCGCTGGGCTTCGGGTGGGTTGTGGTGCGAGCGGCGCGGCGCGAGGTGACGATGCTGGAGGTGTTGATCGCGGTGAACGCGTTCATCTCCATCGCGTTGATCAGCGCGCCCACGGTGCCGCACTTCGGCGGCGTGAAGCACTGGTTCCCGTCGATGCCCTTCTTGGCGATGTTGGCCGGTGGCTCGCTCGCGCGCGGGGCCTCGGCGCTCCAGGCGTGGCTGGCCACGAAGGGCCGGGCGCTGGCGGAGTCGACCGTGTTCGCGGCGCTGGCGGTGCTGTGCCTGGTGCCGGCGTTCATCGCCTCGGTGCGCATCTACCCGTACGGAACGAGCGCGTATTCAGAGCTGGCTGGCGGCCTGCCCGGCGCGGCGACGCTGGGCATGCAGCGTCAGTTCTGGGCCAACAACGTCACCGGCATCTTCGAGTGGCTCAACGCCAACGCGAAGCTCGGAGACCGGGTGTACTTTCACGAGAACCACGGCGGGCAGATCAACGACTACCGGGAGAACGGCATGGTGCGCGCCGACCTGCGCTTCGTCGGCAGCCCGTGGGACGCCGACATCGTCGCGTACCAGTACCACCAAGAGTTCCGCGAGCACGAGCTCAACGCCTGGGAGGCCTTCGGCACGACGCGCCCAGTCGCGGGGCTGTACGTCGACGAGACCCCGCAAATCGTGGTGTACCGCCGGCCATGAGGCTGGTCTCGCTCGGGCTCGTGGCAGCGACCCTGACGCTCGGGTGTCAACGCACGCAGCTGGCGCCGAACGGCTGCCGCTCCGACGCGGAGTGCGGGAGCCCGGTGGAGGCCTTTCGCTGCGAGCTGCAGACCGGCGTGTGCTTCTGCCGCACCGACGCGGCGTGCCCTGGCTCGCAGTTCTGCAACGCCAGCGGGTTTTGCCAAGACCGCGCCGGCTGCGAGACAAACGCCGACTGCACCGACCCCTCGCTCTACTGCGACACGGCGAGCGGGGTGTGCGTGCCGAACGGGCGCTGCACGTCAGATCTCCAGTGCGCGCTGGGCGAGGTCTGCGAGACGGCCTCCGGGCGCTGCGTCACGGGGTGTCGCCGAAACGGAGACTGCCCCGGTACCTCGTGCCGCTGCGGTGACGTGGCCTGCGCGTGCAGCGGGTCGACGCCCGAGGAGCTCCAGCGCTGCGCCATCGGGGAGTGCGACGGCACCTTCTGTGCTGACGAGACGTTCTGCCGCTTCGGCGAGGTGTGCCGCGCGGTGCCCGACGCCGGAGACCCGCGGGCCCGCTGCCAGAACGACTTCGACATCAACACCCGGCCGTACTGCGCGCGCTGCACCAGCGGCGGCGGCATCGACACCTGCGGCTTCGGCGCGAACTACTGCATCACCGACACCCGCACCAATTCGACCTACTGCGGCGCCGACTGCGGAGACGGCCAGCAGTGCCCGCGCGGCTACGAGTGCCGCGACATTCGCATCGTCTTCACCCGCTGGCGCTGCGACGTAGGCAACGCGTGCGCGGCGAACACCGCCCTGCCCTGCACCGAGAGCTCCGACTGCGCGCGCGGCGGCCAGTGCCTCAAGCTCCCGGGGCAACAGACCGGGTTCTGCGCGGGCCAGTGCCGGCTGCGAGAAGGTTCGAACTTCGGGTTCTGCAGCTGCCAGGTCGACGACGACTGCCCGCAACAGCAGTGCAGCCAGGGCCAGTGCACCACGA
>JAEUJT010000348.1 GCA_016793525.1 Archangium sp.
TGCGCTCGGTGGTGAACGCCCCGAACGCCTGAAAGCGGTAGCCGTCCCAGTCTTCGGGCTCGTAGTCGGTGTCGGTGACGCGTCGGAACGACTGGCGAATCGTCAGCTCGATCGGCGAGCACGAGGCCGCCGGAGCGCCGCCGCCCGAGAAGTCGGCGTCGAACATACACGCGGGGTAGGTGCCGCCGCCGAGGTTGTCGGGAATGGTGACCAGCTGGGGCTTGGCGAACGCCTTGTTGGTGATGTCGAGGTACCCGCCGTTCTCGTCGAAGTGCGGCGCGTCAGGGTCGGCCGGGTCGTTGATCGAATACGCCAGCGGCTCGTACACGATGCCGCCGTACACGCCGATCAACGACAGCGTGTCGAAGTCGTAGTTGTCGGTCGACAGGTTGCGCGACCAGTCGACGCGCATGAACTGCCGCTTGAACCAGGGGCGGTCGACCGAGTTTTCCTCGATGACGTTCGTCTGCTCGCCGGTGCTGGGGTTGTACTGCCGCTTCACGTCGTAGTGGCTCTGAATGGTGAACGCCGCCACCACCACGCCGTCGTTGGTGGTGTTTCCGGCGCCCTTGCCGTCGGTGCCCTCGATGCGCTCGTACGACAAGCGCGCGATGAGCAGGTTCTCGGTGATCAGCCACTTCACGCGCGACAGCGGCTGCGCGTAGGTCGACGTGAACAGGCCGTCTTGGCTCGCGCCGTAGCCGACGTCGACCAGCGTGGCCTGCGAGTAAAACTCCGGGTCGTCTGCGCCGTCGACCAGGTCGTCTCCGACGAAGAACTTCTTGTCGTACCCGTTGGGTTGCACGCGGTTGATGGGGGCCTGCTCCTGCGCGCACGAGGCGAGCAACGCAGCGGTGAGCGAGGCGATGATGAGGCGGTTGATCACAGACGGACTCCTTCGGGTGTGGACGACGGGCATTTTCACGATTTCTTGGGGAGCAAAGCGGCGATGGTCTGCTCGATGTCGACACCGGCCTCGATGAACAGAGTCGTGTCGCGGTTGAAGAGGGGGAACAGGTAGCGGCCGTCGGCGCCGAGCTGCGACGAGAAGGTCCACGAGCCGGCGGTCAAGCTCACCTGCTTGTTGATCTGCCAGCTGGCCGACAGCGAGAAGAGCGCCGCGGTTCGCATTCCTACGTCGTTGGCCGTCGACAGCGTGTCGAGACCGTTGAGCGAGTCGGGTGTGCGGCTCAGCGGGTGCAACCAGAAGCTCGCCATCAGGTACGAAGCCGAGACATTCAGCGCGTCGGTCGGGCTGAAGCTCACTGTTGGGCCGTGGATGAGATCGAAGTTCGTGTTGCGGGTGCCCGTGGAGATGTACTCGGCGCATTCGAGCGCCCGAGGGTCTCCGCAGGCCGCGATGCCGGGGCCCTGGTTCTGCGGCGAGGTGAAGCGGTTGAAGCGGTACCCGAAGCGGCCGGCGTAGGCGACCACCAGGCCGCTCTTCACCGCGAAGACCCGAGACAGCGCCAGGCTGGGCGCCAGCGTCAGCACCCGGGTCTGCAACTGCGCGATCTTCGACAGCGGCAGGTTCACCCGCAGGTCGCCGCTGACGCGAATCTTCGAGTTCGGCTCGACCCAGCCCGGCGTGCCCACGTCGAACCAGAGATCGCTCAGCTCGACCTCGTTCGCGTTGTTGAGCGTGTCGGACTGCGTGAATTCTTGGGAGATGAACAGGCGCGCGCGCACGAAGACGCGCTCGTTGAAGTGGTACTCCGGCAGCAACGAAATGCGGTGCGTCCAGGTCGGGTTGTACCAAGGCTGCGCCGACGGAGAGAACGTGAAGGCCGTGGCCTGGTGGCTGTAGGCGATCGCCGACCCGCGAAACCGGTGCAGCACCGAGTCATCGACCGGTCCGTTGGCCGACACCCCCGACGGTACGCCCAGGGCGTTCGCCGACGTTTGTGCAGCCGCCACAAAACTAACGCCAAACGCGATCGCCATGATCGCCTTGCCGTAGAAACGCCGACTTTTTCCAAGGAGTTGCAGCATCGTGGGCTCCCTTGAGCACAGGGTGTGCCAGTGTGGGTAGAGCCCGCGTTGACGTTTCTTCACCTGGCTCGGGGCCGAACCTTCACAGTCGATTCCTACTGTTGCTTCACGCAGGCGGCGCCAATGACGGCGCTCCCGAAGCGATGGAGGCAGTCATGTTCGGATTTCTCGTGGGGACGCTGTCGTTGGTGGGGTTGGTTCGTATGTGGCGGTGGGGCCGGTGGCAGCGGTACGGCGGCGCGCGCCGGTGGATGATGCGGAGGCTGTTCGAGCGCCTCGACACCTCTCCCGGCCAGGAAAAGGTCATGGCGCAGGCCTTCGAAACCGCCGAGCGCAAGATGTGGGCGGTGCGGGAGACCTTGTTCACCACCCGCGGCGACTTCGCCAAGGCCATGCGCGCGGAGACGTTCGACACCGCCGCCGTGAACGAGGCGTTCGACAAGCAGCAGGCCGCGGTCGATGAGCTGAAGGCGTCGGTGCGCGGTGGGCTGCAGCAGCTGCACGAGGCGCTCACCCCGGAGCAGCGCGCGCAGGTCGCCGACCTGCTCGAATACGGCCCGCACCGAATGGGCGGTTGGCGCCACCACGGCCGGCACGGTCGCTTCGGTCGGCACAGCCCTCCGCACGCCGATCCCGTGAGCCTCTAAGCGCTTCAAGAAAGGAGAACGACCATGTTTCGACGATTCGCGATGGTGGTGTTGGCGTTTGGGGTGGTGGCTGGGTACGGCAGCGCGTTCGCTTCGTTCCGGTACCACCGGCAGGCGTGCCACGGGCGGTGGCATGACTCCGAGTGGAGAGACTCACGTGCGGAGCCCGCTGCGGCTCCCGCTCCGGTGGTGATCGCGCCCCCGGCTCCGGCTCCGACGGCGGTGGCTCCGGTGGTGGTGCAGCAGCCAGCTCCGGCCGCGGCGGCGCCCAACGTGTTCATCATCATGCCCGGCGCGAACGGCGCTGTGCCGACGGTGGTGGCACCGGCCGCCGCCCATCCCTAAGGTGAACGAATGGCCTCGCGCGTTTTACTCATCGACGACGACACCCGGCTCCCGCAGCTGCTGTCGGAGTACCTCGCGCAGAACGGCGTGACGCTGACCTCCGCGCCCGACGGCCCCAAAGGCCTCGGGTTGCTCGAGCAAGGCGCGTACGACGCGGTGCTGCTCGACGTGATGATGCCGGGCATGGACGGGTTGGAGGTCTGCAAGCGCATCCGCGCCAAGTCGAACCTCCCGGTAATCATGCTCACCGCGCGAGGAGACGAAACAGATCGAGTCGTGGGCCTGGAGATCGGCGCCGACGACTACGTGGCCAAGCCCTTCAGCCCGCGGGAGCTGCTCGCTCGGCTGCGCGCGGTGCTCCGGCGGGCGCGGCCCGAGGTGATGTCAGAGCAGCTCAGCGTCGGCGGCATCACCGTCGACGTTCCATCGCGGTTGACCCAGCTCGACGGCGCGGCGGTCGACCTCACCGGCATCGAGTTCGACATTCTGGTGGCGTTGCTTCGGCGGGCGGGGCGGGTGGTGCCGCGTGACGCGCTGTTGTCGGAGGCCGGCCGCGGCGATGTCATCGTCGGAGAGCGCACGGTCGACGTGCACATCAGCCACCTCCGCCAGAAGCTCGGCGATGATCCTCCCAAGCGCATCAAGACCGTGCGCGGCGTGGGTTACGTGCTGACGAAAGACTGATGTTCCGCCACCTCCACCACGAGCACCGGCAGTGGCACCGGCGCCACGATCGCTACCGGCGGTTGGGCCCCATCGGCCGCTTCGTGCGCGCGCGGTTGCACCGGCGCCTCTTCGCCTGGTTCGCCGCCGGCATCATCGTGACCTCCTTCGCGGTGTCGGGCGTGATCATGCTCGTGGCGCGAGTCCAAGACTCGGAGTGGACCCGTACGGTGAAGAGCGGCCAGGCCTGGGTGGGCAAGCAGTTCGCCCGCGACTGGGACGACGTCGCCACGCGCGAGGCCTTCGCCCGGCAGACCGCTGCCGAGCTCGACATGAACCTCGAGCTGTTCGACTCGGCGGGGAACGCGCTGCTCACGGTGGGCTCGGCGTGTGGAGAGCACGGCTTCGACGTGCCGGTCCACCGCGATGGCACTCGCCTCGGGTTGGTGCACGGGTGCATCCGGCATGCGCCGTCGTTCGGCTGGCGGTGGCTGGTGGCGATGATGGTGACCGTCTGCATGCTCTGGCTCGCCTCGGGCAAGGTCGCTCGCCGGTTGGCGAAGCCGCTAGATGAGCTGGCCGAGGTGGTGAAGAAGATCGGCTCGGGCGATCTCTCCGCGCGCGCCGGGCTGGTGCACATGGAGGCCGATGAGATCGGCGTCGTGGCCGAAGCGGTCAACGACATGGCCGGCCGCATCGAGAAGCAAATGGCCGATCAGCGCGAGCTGTTGGCCACTGTTTCGCACGAGCTCCGCACGCCGCTGGCCCGGGTGCGGATCATCAGCGAGATCGCCCGCGAGACCGGTGCGACGGAGAAAACCTACGACGAGCTCGACCGCGAAGTGCTGGAGATGGACTCGTTGGTCGGTGAGCTGCTGGCGAACTCCCGCATCGAATTCGGGGCGTTGTCGATACGCGATGTCTCCCTCCGTGACGTGGTGGGGCGGGCCGCCGAAAGAGCCGGAGTGGATGCAAGCAAGGTCGTCTTTGAAGGAACCGACGATCACTTTCGTGCTGACCCCACGCTGGTGCAGCGGGCGCTGACCAATGTGCTCGACAACACCGCGAAGCACGGCGGCGGAGTCGATCAGCTCCGCGCGTCGTTGACCGGGGGCACAGTGCGGGTCGAGGTGCTCGATCGCGGCCCCGGGTTCACCGAAGAGCAACGCGCGCAGCTGTTTCAGAAGTTCCGGCGCTCGGGCACTGGGCGCTCCGAGGGTCTTGGCCTCGGGCTGGCGCTGGTGAAACGCATCGCCGAGGTCCACGGCGGCACCGCGTGGGCCGTGAACCGCGAGGGTGGTGGGGCGGCCGTGGGGTTCGACCTCTCCGCGCATCCCCCAGAAGTGCCCAAAACAGGGCATTTCGAGGTCTAAACTGGGGTGAAAACGCGATTTTGAGGTCTAAATCGGGGTCGAGGCCCAGGTTTAAGGTCTAAATGAGGGTCGAACCCCCATTGAGAGGTCAAAATGACCATGCGTGGCCCTTTGACCGTGTTGTTGCTTTGGGCCTCGGCAGCGACCGCCGGCGTGCAAGTGCCCGTCGATGTTGGAGTTGGCCCGGCGGGGTACTGGTTCTACGGGCGTTTGCTCGAGAACCGTGGCGGCGTTCCGCACTTCGGCCTGACCCTGAACGTGCATGCGGTCATCGACAAGGCCTTCATCGAAGCCAATCGAGATCGAATCCCCGCCAAGTACCGGGGTCTCGCCGCTGGCATCACCGAGGCGCGCATCGGGCCCTCCATCTTCATCCCGGAGACGTTGATCATCTCGCCCAAGGTCGACGGGCTCGGCGGCACCGGCATGTTCGGGGTGATGTGGGCACCGCTCGGCCTGACGCTGGTGAGCACCGGGCAGGGGAGCGAGCGCGATTGGAACCAGAAGCGCGGCCGGCTCACCGTCGACGCCAACGTGCTGCTGACGTACCTGTTCGTCTATTCAGACTTTCCCATCATCCCCACCACGCACTTCTTCCGGCCGGGAATCGAGCTGAAGACCGAGCTGACCTTCAACCTGACCCGCACCGCGCTGTTGAGCCTCGGCGGAGGCGCGCAGCTCTACTTGCCGCAGCGGCTGGGTGATTGGCTCTCGTTCGGGCCGATCGGCGACGCGATGTGGCTGTCATTCTTCGCCTTCGCGAAGTTTCACGTGCGCTTCCCGTACGACGTGAACCTGTGACGTCAGCTCAAGACGCCGAGCTTGTGGCCTTCGCGCTTCTTCATGCCCACCGAGTCGGGCCCGTCGGTCTCGAGACCGAGCGCGAGCTCGAGCAGATCGATGAGCGCCGCCTTGGAGTCGACGTCGTCGGGGGCCAATACCGTCACCTCGACCGGGAGCCGATCTTCCGGAGGGACCGGCTCGGCTTCGAGGGGTTTTCCCGTGGCGTCCAGTTCTTCCACGAGAAGATCTCCGTCTTTGTGTACGGTGTAGCGTCGATGCATTCTCCCACCTTACACTCGGTCACGTGGCGCTAGGGCTCTCCGACATGGCTCGACGCATCTACAACAGCCCGACCGGCGCGGTGAAGGTGCCTGCGCTGATCTGGGAAATGCCGCCCAACCACGAAGACGACGAGGGCGAATCGTGGGCAGTGACCGACGCGGGCCCGAAGACGAAGCCCAGCGCGCGTGAGCCCTTGGTGATGCTGGTCGAGAAGGTGCCTGGCACCAACAACCCGTTCGCCATGGGCGTCACCGTGGGCCGGGTCGAGACGAACGACATCATCGTCGATGACGCGAGCGTCAGCCGGTTCCACGCCTACCTGCAGCTCGATGAGCGCGTCGATGGCTGGTTTCTCACCGACGCCGACAGCAACAACGGCACCTGGGTCGACGGCGTGAAGGTCGTGGTCAGCACGCGCGTTCGCTTGGCCGACGGCGCGGTGATTCGCTTCGGCGACGCCAAGCTGCGCTTCTTCATGCCCGACTCGGTGGTGAAGTGGGTTCGCCAGCAGGGCGGGAAAACCTAGCCGAACCGATTCGC
The DNA here is from genome assembly GCA_016793525.1 of Archangium sp. The sequence goes on from JAEUJT010000348.1 coordinate 6,626, forward strand.
GCCATGAGCATTCCCACGGCCGATTCCGACGAGATCGCGGTGCTCGCTCCCACGGGAGACGAGGGTCCGCTCAAGGCAGAGGCCCTCCGCGCCGCTGGGTTCACCTGCAGGGTGGTGACCTCGATCGACGCGCTGCTCGAGGTGCTCCCCAACGGCTTGGCGGCGGCGGTGATCACCGAAGAGGCGCTCCCACCCAAAGCCGTGGCGCGGGTCGAAGCGGCGCTGGCGGCCCAGCCAGCGTGGTCTGACTTCCCCCTCATCTTGCTCGGCTCGGCCGAGGCCTGGGGGCGGCTCTCCACCACCTACAACGTGACGATGCTCGATCGTCCGGTGCGTGGGCAGCCGCTCGTGTCGGCGGTGCGTTCGGCGTTGCGCGCCAGGCGCCGCCAGTACGAAGCGCGGCACGCCATCACCCAGCGCGATCGCTTCTTGGCGATTCTCGGCCATGAGCTGCGCAACCCGCTCGGCGCCATTGTCTTCGCCACCGAACGGCTCCGCTTCCACGCCGACGCGGCCCACACAGAGCAGCACGTCGAGCGCGTGCACCGCCAGGCGATACACATGACCAAGCTGGTCGATGATCTGCTCGAGGTCTCCCGCATCACCACCGGCAAGATTCAGCTCGAGAAGCAGGTGATCGGGCTCGCGCCGGTGCTGCAGCGCGCGCTCGATACGCTCGATCAGCTCCGCGCCGCCGAGCGAATTCGGGTGTCGTTTTCGGTGTCGCAGCCGCCTGCCGTGGTCGAAGGCGATGTGATTCGCCTCGAGCAGGTGTTTGGCAACATCATCACCAACGCCTTCAAGTACACCCCGACCGGGGGCTCGATCGCCATCTCGCTCGGGGTCGAAGGCGACGAGGCGGTGGTGCGCGTCACCGACACCGGCGCCGGGCTCGAGCCGCACATGTTGACCCGGGTGTTCGAGATCTTCGCCCAGGTCGAAAATTCACTCGATCGCTCGCGCGGCGGCATGGGCCTGGGGTTGACGCTCGTGCGGAGCCTGGTCGAGCAGCACGGCGGGCGCGTCGAAGCGCAGAGCGAAGGTTTGGGAAAAGGGTCGACGTTCATCGTTCGGCTGCCACGAACGGACCGCGTCGCCCCCACAGGAGAAGGAACCATGGGAACGGTAGAGACGACGGTCGCTCCGATGCGGCTCGCGGTGGTCGAAGACAACGACGACATTCGCGACATGTTGAAGGAGCTCCTCGAGCTCGAAGGCCACACCGTGGCGGCGGCCAACGACGGGCGATCTGGGCTCGAGCTGCTTACGAAGAACCCGCCCGAGCTCGCGTTCGTCGACATCGGTCTGCCGGGCCTCGACGGGTACCAGGTGGCCGAAGCGGTGCGCCGCGCGGTGGGCTCGAAGGTGTGGCTGGTGGCGATGAGCGGCTACAGCCAACCAGAAGATCGTGCGCGGGCGCTCCAGGCCGGGTTCGACGCGCACCTGAGCAAGCCGGTCGATGAAGAGCGGCTCCAAGCGGCCATGCTCACCGCCCAGCGAGCGCGCGCCAGCACCGCCACCAAGCTCGGCTAGAGATCGAAGCGGTACCCCAGGCCTCGCACGGTCTTGAAGTGCTGCGGGTCGTCTGGGTCGGGCTCGAACTTCTGCCGCAGCTGGCTGATGAAGTTGTCGACCGTGCGCGCGGTGCCCTCGTAGCCGTAGCCCCAGGCCCCGGCGAGCAGCTCATCGCGGGTGAAGGTGCGCCCGACGTGGGTGACGAAGTGCGCCAGCAGCTTGAACTCTTGCGCCGTGAGCTCGACCGGTTTGCCGTTGCGATTCACCGTCTTGGCGCGGAGATCGACCACCGTCGCAGCGAAGCGCACCGCCGCGGTGTCATCGACGATCGGGTTGCGCCGTCGCAGCACCGCCCGGATGCGCGCGAGGAGCTCATCTAAGCTGAAGGGCTTCACCACGTAGTCGTCGGCGCCCAGGTTCAGCCCGGCGATGCGATCGGCCTCGAGCCCCTTGGCCGAGAGCATCACCACCGGCGTGTGCAGCCCGCGCTGGCGCAGCTCGCCCAACATCTCGTAGCCGTTCATCTGCGGCATCATCAGGTCGAGCACGATCAGATCGGGCCGCTCGTCGATGGCCTTCTGCAGCCCGGTGCGCCCGTCTTGCGCCTGGAGCACGTCGTACCCCTCGTAGCGGAGGCTCATCGACACCCCGGTGAGGATCGACAGATCGTCTTCGACGATCAGCACGCGCAGCTTGGAGTCCTTCGAGGTCATGTGGTGGGGGCCACCGGCAAGTGGATGCGAAATGTACTGCCTTTCTCCGGCGTGGAGTCGACGGAGATCGTGCCTCCGTGGGCCTGCACGATGCGCTGCGAGATCGAGAGCCCCAGGCCCGAGCCCTCGGTGACGCGCGAGAGCAGCGAATCGACCCGGTAGAAACGCTCGAAGATGCGGCGCAGCTCCCGTCGGGGAATGCCGATGCCGTTGTCTTCGACGCTGATCACCACCTCGGCGCGGCGGCGCTCGGCCTTCAGGGCGATGCGCTTCGACTCGCCGGTGTACTTGAAGGCGTTCTGCAGCAGGTTGAGCACCGCGCCGGCGATGGCGCTCCGGTCGACCCGCACCAGCGGCAGCGCTTCTTCGACGTCGACGGTGAAGTTCATCACCGCGCCCACCCGCTGCGCGCGAAACGCCTCGACCGCCTCTTCGACGATGGCCCCGGGCGCGTGGAGCGCTCGATCGTAGGTGCGGCTCCCGCTCTCGATGCGCGACCAGTCGAGCACCTTGTCGATCATTCCCGAGAGGCGCGCGGTTTCTTTCGACAGCACCTCGAGAACGGTCTGCATCTCCGCTTGTTCCACCCGGCCCATGGCCAACATGTCGATGAAGAGCCGAATCGAGGTCAGCGGGGTGCGCAGCTCGTGGCTCACCAGCGACACGAAGTCGGTCTTCAGCCGCGACAGCCGCGCCTCCCGGTACAGCGTCCGGCCGGTGAAGAGCACGCCGAGGAGCAGCGTCACGTAGAACAGGCCGAGCAGCACGCTGTACCAGACCCGGTTTCGGGTCGATGCGCGCGCGACGGGATCTTCACCGACGGCGAACACCACCAGGCGAAAGTCCTGCACCGGGGGGGGAAGGGCGAGGCTCGCCAATTCTCGAATGCCGAGCGCCGCCTCGCGCACCTCCGACACGCCCGACGCGATGCGCGCCAGCACACTTTCGGGAGGCTCCCGCTTCACGGGCAGCAAGGCGAACCGAGCCGGCTCCGCGGGCGGGGTGAGGACGGCGCCGACGCCCGCCAGGGTGCGGTCGATGGCGTTCAAATCGAGCTGGGCGCCGTGCACGACGCCGTCGCGGTTCAACGCCGTGAGCAGCACCGTGCCCTGTGGGTTGGCCGCGGAGAAGACGATCGGCTGGTCTGGCAGCGCGCCCAGCGCCGGCTCGACCGACTGCACCAGCGCTCGGAGCCGGGCTTCGTCGGTCTTCACCAGGTGGTCGGTCACGGTGAAGGGAATGGCGGTGAGCAACCCACCGTCGAGCGTGAGGGACAGGCCTCCGTCGACGGTCGCATCAGCCGATTCAAGCAGCTCAATCAGCCGAGGTTGGGCCGCCGCGAGCCGGTTGGTCCACACCACCTCGAGGCGCTTCTCCACCGCGGCACGCTCGTTGACGATGGCCACGATGCCGAACCCCGACAGCCCTGCCGACGGCAACACCACCAGCAGAATCAGCAGCGTGAAGGTGCGGCGAAAGCTGAGAAACTCGACAGTCTCGGGGCTCGCCATGCGCAGGACGCTGTGTACGACGCTTTACGGTCGATGCGCAGCAGGCTGCACACGCCGAACTTTCGCAATGGGCCATGTCCCAATTCGTCCAGGCTCCGAAGTTGAGAGAGGGAGAGGCACACCAGGTGCAGAGTCGCTGGGCGCGGCGTGCGGTCGCCATGAATTTCAAGCAGTTCGTGATCGTCTGATGGTCCTGTAGCAACGAAGTATGACAGACTTGCCAGGTTCGAAGCTGGGTGGAGGGCACATGATGAACAGACTGACGTGTTCGGCAGTGGGTGCGGTGTTGGCGACGGCCACGTTGGCGGTGACGGCCATGGGGTGCGCCGCGGCGAATGAGATCCCGAGCGCTCAGCGCGGCTCGGGGTCGCTGGCGCTGTCTCAAGACGACAAGCTCCTCTACGCGGTCGACACCGACAACAGCATGTTGGTGGTGGTCGACACCGTCTCCAATCAAAAGGTGGCCGAGGTGAAGGTCGGCCCGTCGCCCAGCCGGGTGTTGGTTGGCGCCGACGACACCATCTACGTCGCCAACCGCGGCTCGAACTTCGTCTCGGTCATTCGCCGCGGCGAATGGTCTGAAGCGCAGCGGCTTGAGGTCGGCATGGAGCCCACCGGCCTGGCGATGACGGCCGATGGCAAGCAGTTGCTCGTGGTGAGCGCCACCAGCCCAACGACGCCCGACTTCGGCGTGCTGACCGTGTTCGACACCGCTTCGCTGCAACCCCGCTTCGAGATTCCCGTCGGCGGCGAGCCCCGCGCGGTCGCCGCGATCAAGGGCAACCGGGCGCTCGTCTCGCTGCTCAAGCAAGGGCAGGTGATCGAGGTCGACCTGAGCAACGGTCAGCTCGTCGGCGCCAACAACGAGCAGAGCATCTACAGCTTGGCCAACGCCACCAGCCTCGGCTCCTCCTCGACGTCGCCGTCGCTGCGTGGCCCGAGCACGTTCAGCACCTTCCGTCCCCGCGCGATGACCGACCTCATCGCCACCCCCGACGGCACCCGTGTGTTCGCGCCGGTGGTGTGGGCCCGCGAAGACGCCATCGCTCGCCGCCCCAACTCGGCCGGCGGTTACTACTCGGCGGGCGGCCCCTGCAACGTGGGCGCTGTCGCCACCGCGGGCATCGTCACGGTCGACACCAACGCCTCGGCCACGCCCCGGGTCGACGACCTCACCAACTGCTTCTCGTCCGGCACCAACAGCGAGACGACCTCTGATTTTCCCACCACGGCCATCTCTCCGAGCTCCAGCTTCTCCGGCTTCCCCGGCAGCGCGCCGAACGACGGCGTCGTGCAGGGCCCGACGGTGGGCGTGGTCGACCCGACCGGCAGCTGGTTGTTCGTGGTCAACCGCGAGTCGTCGAACGTCGCGGTGATGCCGACCTACCGCCGCACCGGCAGTGACCTGAAGTTCAACGCGACCGGCAGCTCGATTCGTGGCTCGGTCAACGTGGGCGCCGGCGCTGACGGCATCGCGATCACCAATTCCGGGTTGACCGTGTACGTCTACAGCCAGTTCGATCACGTCGTCGATGTGCTGGGCGCCGACGGCGTTGGTGAAAAGGCGAAGCTCACCCGCAACGCCGCGAAGCGGCTCAAGATCGCCGAAGACACGCTCGCGCCCGAGCTCGCCGCTGGCCGTCGCCTGTTCTTCGACGCGCTCGATACGCGCATGAGCTCGGCCCAGACCAACGTGGCGTGCGCCACCTGCCACCTCGAGGGCCGCGAAGACGGCCACGTGTGGCAGTTCCCCGACGGCCCGCGCCAGACGCCGGCGCTCGCTGGCCGCAAGCTGCTCTCGACCGCCCCGTACCACTGGAGCGGCGAGTTCGATGACCTCTCGGCCTTTAACGCGCACACCATCATCGAGCGCATGGGAGGTTCAGGCCTGGCTCGGGCGGCCGCCGATACGCTCGATCAGTGGGTCGACCAGCTGCCCGTCGCGCCGACGCCGATCCGCCCCGAGCTGGCCGAAGTGCAGCGCGGCAAGCAGATCTTCGAAACCAAGGCCGAATGCGCCACCTGCCACACCGGCGAGCTGCGCACGAACAACCAGTTCGCGTCGGTGGGCACGGTGAACGCGCGTGGGGCGAACCCCGACAACGGTCGCGTGCTCGAGGTCGGCTTCAACGTGCCTTCGCTCCTCGGCGTTTCGCGTTCTGCGCCCTACCTGCACGACGGCGCGGAAAAGACGCTCGAGCAGCGCGTGTTCGCCAACCAAGGCAACACCCACGGCAAGACGGCTGAGCTGACCTCCGACGAGAAGTCTGACCTGGTCGCCTACCTCAAGTCGCTGTAGCCGATTCGACGGAAGGCGAGTGCACGGAAAGCCGAGTGCACGGAAAGCCGAGGCGCGAGAAGTTGATGCGGGGAAACACGTCTGGCAGCCGCTGGGGGTGGGTGGTTGGCGCGTGGCTCGCGCTGGCAGCTCCAGCTGTGTCTGCCGGAGGCCCTGAAGACGAGTGGGCGCCGCCCCCGGCCTCGCTTTCCCCATCTCCGCCGACCCGCTCAGACACCAAGGCGCTGAGCGAAGATGACGCCGATCTCCAAAGCGCTCCGCCCCGCCCAGCACCGCTGGCGGTGCCGCCGCTGCCGAGCGCGCCCGCCCCGAACCCGATCGAACGGCGCGCGCCGCTTTCGACGCTCGACCGCCGACCCATCGTCGGTGAGCCAAACACGGTCTCGATGTTCGGCGCGCCAGCGCTCGGCTCGGGCAAGCGGGGGCAGTCGCTCGCCATCGGCTTCCCGCTGGTGTCCCTGCGGTTCTCGCTGGGCGTGCTGCGCGCGCTCGATCTCGGGCTTGGCTTCGACTCGTTCTATGGGTCGATGAACGAGGTGCGCGCCACCGCGAAGTACCAACTGGCGGCGTCTGATCGGTGGACCCTCGCCGCCTCGCTCGAGGGCGGGTGGGCGTTTTTCGTCACCCGGGCCCGCCAAGAGCTCAACGGCGCGCGCTGGTTGACCGGCCGGCGCAACGGCAACCTCACCCCGGGCCTCGTCGCCAGCTACCAAGGGCCCCACCCGAAGGCCGCGCGGGTCTTCGTCGAAGCCCGCTACCTCGTCGCCTTCGACTCCGAGCCGTATTCGGTGTCGCCGCTCGATGGCGTGCCGCGGGGCGTGGTGGTGGGGCACAACGCGCTCCTCCGCGTGGGCGCCGAGCTCCCCCTGACACCGACGGCGTCGTTCGTGTTTCTCGTCGGGCTCGACGTGCACGGCCGAATCGAAGATGCGCCGATCATGCCGGCCTGTTCAGTCGGCGTCGTCACCGGCCTCTAAAGCGGCGTTTCACTGGCTCCGTGCGAGAAGCCGCGCCCCTGGCTAGAAGGGCAACCATGAAGAAGGCCAGCGTCTTTGGAGCGGGCAGTTTCGGCACGGCCATCGCCTCAGTCTTGGCCGCGAACTTCGACGAGGTGGTGCTGTGGGGCCGCGACGGTCAGCTCGTGGCGCAGATCAACCGCGACCGCCAGAACGCAGCCTACCTGCCTGGCCTGACGCTGCCGGCGCCGATCCGCGCCAGTGCCGATCTCGCCGACGCCGCGCAAGGCGCCGAGCTGGTGGTGGTGGCCACGCCGTCGCACGCCACTCGCCAGTTCATGGCGCAAGCGGCCGACGTGCTCCCGTCGAACGTGCCGGTGATCACCGTCGCCAAGGGCATCGAGAACGAGACGCTTGCCACCATGACCGAGGTGCTCGAGCAGAGCCTCCCAGAGCGCTTCCACCCGCACATCGGCATTTTGTCGGGCCCGTCGTTCGCGAAGGAGATGGTGCAGAAGATGCCCACCATCGTCACCGTCGCGGCGAGGTGGGAGAAGACGGCGCAGCGCGCGCAGCAGATGTTCAGCAGCGAGTTCTTCCGCACGTACACCTCGACTGATGTGGTGGGCGTGCAGGTCGGCGGCGCGCTGAAGAACGTCATCGCCATCGCGGCGGGCATGGCTGACGGGCTTGGCCTCGGCCACAACACCCGGGCTGGCATCATCACCCGTGGGTTGGCTGAGATCTCGCGCATGGCGGTTCGGCTCGGCGGCAACCCGCTGACGCTCTCCGGGTTGGCGGGCATGGGCGACCTGGTGCTGACCTGCACCGGTGAGCTCTCGCGCAACCGCAAGGTGGGCATCGAGCTCGGCCGCGGCCGGGCGCTGAACGACATTCTCGGGGAGATGAAGCAGGTGGCCGAAGGCGTGAAGACCGCGAAAAGCGCGCGCGATCTTGCGGCCCGGCACGGCGTCGAGTTGCCGATCTGCGCTCAGGTCTACGCCATCGCCTACGAGGGGAAGAGCCCCAAGGCCGCGGCGATGGACCTGATGACCCGCGCCCCCAAATCGGAGCTCGTCTGATGCGCGTCATGGTGGCAGCGGTGGCGGTGATGATCAGCGCGGGCTGTGGCTGCCAGGAGCGCACGAGCAAGCGCGTGCCGGCCATCGACGTGATTGACGACCAGGGCGCCGAGCGGCTCTCGGTCGACTTCGGGCGGGTGCAGGTCAACGTCGAGGCCGAGCAGTTGCTGCGGGTGCGCAACCCCGGCAGCTCGCCGCTCACCATTCAGCAGGCGACGGTCACGAACGCCCAGTTCTCGACCGACGCCGGTGCGCCGCTGACCATTGGCTTCGGCGAAGAGGTGTTGCTCCCGCTCCACTTCACGCCCACCACGCCCGATGTGCGCACCACCGGCACGCTCACGTTGGTGTCTGACGACCCAGCCAAACCGCAGGTGGTGGTGTCGCTTTCGGGCACCGGTATTGCGGCGGTCGCGGTGCCGATGCCGACGACGCTGGCCTTCGGCAACGTGTACGTGAATGAGCGCAAGTCGTTGGACTTCACCCTCACCAACGCGGGGAGCGCGCCGCTGCCGGTGTCGCGGGCCGCCTTCACCGTGGCCGTGCCGTCGTCGGTCACCGCCGATCTCGCGCCGCTCGTCACCACGCTGGCGGCTGGCCAGAGCGTGATGGTGTCGGTGACCTTCGCCCCCACGCAGCGTGCGGCGTTGGGTGGAGCCCTGGAGATCGAGCTCCCCGACGCGCTGGGCACGCTGTCGATTCCGGTCCAGGGCGTGGGCGTACAGGCGGTGCCGAAGGCGTGCTTCGCGTTCGACGACTCCAGTGTCGAGACCTGCGCCGACGCGGCGAACATCTTCGTCAACGTGGCGTTCGGCTCGCTCTGCGACAGCCGCCTCTACCCGCCCGACGGAGGCCCCAGCCCGTGCCGCGGCGTCGACGGCGGCGCGGTGCCGTACACGCGGTCGGGGCGGGTCATCTTTCGCAACGACGGCAACACGCCGGTGTCGTATTCGCTCGTGTACCAGGCGCAGTCGGGCTCGACGTGCAGCGACGGCGGCTCGGCCATCGACTTTCGTTTCTCCAACGCGCCGAACGACGGCGGTGCGGCGACCTGGCCCGAGGCCACCACCGCGCTGCCTCGGCAAGCGGGTGACGCGCCTCCGTGGGCGACGGCTCCGGTGGCAGTGCAGTTCCGCCCGACGGCCCGCTGCCTCGACGACGCTGCCGATCAAGCGCGCCTCCTGTGGACCCGGCAGGGCGAGCCCGCCACCTCGATGCGCACGCCGACCACGATGATCGTCAACTTCGTCGGCCAGTCGCTTCTCCCGAAGGGCGTGCCGTCAGACGTGACGATGACCGGTACGGTGCCCCAGACGGTTGAGTACCGCGGCGTGCTCAACGGCGGCGAGGCTCCGCTCCGGGTCACGGGTCTTTCGCTGTGGCAGTCGGAGTCGTTCGCCGACGGTGGCCATGGCTCGGTGCCGTTTGCGCCTTGCGACCCGGTGCCGACCGGTGACTGTCGGTTCTTCAGCTGGCAGCCGGGGTTCGAGCCGAGCGCCGCTCTCCCGGTGACGCTCGCCGGCACGTCGATCTCGAGCAGCCCCACCTCGGCCCCGCTGACCCGGCTCACCTTCGGGCCCGCCGACGGCGGCGAGCTGCCCATGCAGGGCGTGGAGTACCGCGTCTTCTCCGTCGCGCAGACAGAAGACCCCTTCAACCCGCAGGTGATCTCCACCATTCGCGGGCGGGTGCAGTAACTCTCAGTCTTTCATTCGCCACACGGCGTCGTGGCGCTCCACCACGTTGTCGCGGAGCATCTCGGCCAGCAGCATCGCGACCTGCCGGGAGCGCATCGCGACGCTGTCGGCCAGCGCGTCAGTGGTCAGCCCGCCGACGTTGGCGCGGAGCTGGCGTATGATCTCCCGCTTCACCTCGCTGCGCTGCACGCCGTCGAGGCCCAAGCCGTCACCCCGCATCGCCACGAAGATGCCCACCACGATGACCGCGAGCGCCCCGAGGAGGAGGGCGGGGT
>JAEUJT010000519.1 GCA_016793525.1 Archangium sp.
GCCTTCGAGAGAGAAAGAGGGAACTTCGACGCCGGCCGGTGCATAGCCCAGCCACGCGGGATTGCCCCGACAATCAGCCTCGCGCGCGTTGTTCGCCCGGTCGTCATGGTGTCAGAGTCTCCAGTGGAGACATTAACGACCCACGAAACCCGGGGCAAGGCGAAAGGCCTCGCACCCGGGCGGGCGCTACTTGCGAATCTGGAACTTCACCTTCTCGGTGCCGAAGGTGAACTCGTCGCCGTCTTTGATGGGGCGGCGCGACACCTTGTCTTTGCCCGGCCCGAAGAAGGTGCCGTTCGAGGAGTTGAGGTCTTCCAGCACGAAGCCCGCGCCCTCACGCATGATGCGGGCGTGCTCGCGGCTGACGCGGTTGGAGTCGATGACGAAGTCGCAGGTCTTGCCGCGGCCGATGGTCATGACGTCGGCGGGCATCTTGAACGGGTCGCGGCCGGTCATCACCAAGGTGAGTGACGACTTACCGCCGCCGCGTGCGGGGGGCGGAGCGGGCTCGGGTTCAGGCTCCGGCTCGGGCTCCGGTTCATCGGCCTGAAAGTCGTCTTCGGCCGGCGGCGCGTCGGCGTCGGCGTCGTCGAACGGGTTGCTGTCGTCGTCAGACGGCGCCGGGTCGGGGTCTGGCTCGGGCTCCGGTTCCGGCTCGGGTTCGTCGGGCTCCGGCTCCGGCTCGGGCACTGGCGCGCGCTTGGCGACGGGCCCGGCCTTCGGGCGCACCACGCTCGCGGTGGCGGGGTTCGAGGCGGCCATGGGCGTCTTGATGCCGCCCACCGCGCTCGAGGAAGGAGACGACGCGACGGGCGCGACTCCAGCGCCGACCTTGCCGGGAACGACGTAGCCGTTGAACCGGGCGAGCGTGAAGACCGCCTGCGCCACCAGCGCATCGCGGCTGGTGCCCATCTCGCTCGACATCAGCTCCAGCGCGTCCCACAGATGGCTCGGCAAGGTCACCGATTTCGACTCAGACATGGCTGCGGACCATACTGTGCCCAGCGGCGCTGTCGAACTTGTGTTTCATGCCCGATGCGGGCACTCCGTTCGGCATGTCCCTCTACGACACGGCGCGTCCAAACCCGGCAGGTCACAGAGATGTCTCGGTGAGCGACGTCTCCGCCGCGAAAGGGGCGCGGCTCATCGATGTTCGCGAGCCAGACGAATACGCGGGAGAGCTCGGCCACATCGAAGGCGCGGTGCTCGTGCCGCTGGCGACCGTCGTGGCGGCTGCGGCTGCGTGGCCGAAAGACGCGGAATACGTGATGGTGTGCCGGGTGGGTGGGCGCTCCGCCAACGCGGCGCAGGCGCTCCGTCGGCTGGGTTTTGGCAAGGTGATGAACATGTTGGGCGGCATGGTGGCGTGGAACGCAGCCGGGCTCCCGACCCAGAAGTGACGATTGTGCCGCGCTGCGCCGGTCAAAACGTCGACCGCCCGCGGGACCTCCAGTAGAATGCGCGCATGCTCTTCGCTGCCGCCGCCACCGTCGTGTTGTCGCTGTCGTCTGGTACCGCGCCCAACACCTACAGCGAGCGGTGGTTGTGCGACCTGTGGGCCGGAGCGCAGTGTGCGGCGACGTCGTGTGAAAAAGACGGCAAGGAGCGCTGCGAGGCAGTCTCCAAGCAGTGCACCGAGACGAGCAAGAAGGTGATGGTCGACCCCGCGAAGGCCGAGAAGAAGGTGGCGTGTGCGCGCGCGCTGCTGTCGCAGACGTGTGGCGCTGCGAAGCCCACCGAGTGCGACGGGTTGATGTAACCGCGCCGGAGCTGCGCCGTGCGGTACGCCGAGCTGCTGCTGGCTTCAACCTCGTCGGCGCGCCGGCAGTTGCTGAGCGCGCTGGGGGTTTCGTTTCGCGCGGTGGCGCCCGAAGTCGGTGAAGACGTCGCGCTGGGAACTCCGGTGATGCATGCGGTGGCCATGCTCGCCGAGCGCAAGGCGCGGGCGGTGGCGCTGAAACACCCGACGGCGCTGGTAATCGGGAGCGATCAACTCGTGGCCCTCGGAGGCCAGGCGCTCGGCAAGCCCGCCGACGCAGCGGTTGCTCGCAGCCAACTCGCGTCGCTCCGCGGGCGCACCCACGACATCTGCACCGGCGTCTGCGTGGTGGGCCCCGGGTTCTGCACCACCGAGGTCGACGTGGCGCGGCTGACGGTCTGGCCGCTGCGCGACGACGAGCTCGACGCCTACGTGGCGACCGGAGAATGGGAAGGGTGCGCCGGCGGCTACCGGGTCGAAGGCCGTGGCCAGGCGCTGTTCTCACGCATCGAAGGTGACCGCTCGGCGATTCAGGGCCTGCCGATGCAGCGCGTCGTTCGGCTGCTGCGCGAGGCCGGTTTTCCGCTCCTCACCGCGACCTGATTCGTTGCGCCCGTCGTGCTCGGACGTCAGCGCTTCGGTGTGCGCCGCACGTCGCGTTCGATGTCGGCGAGCGAAAGCGGCGGGGTGCGCCACCACACCTGCCTGAGCGCCGGGTTGTCTGTGATGGCGGCGTCGATGGCGCTGATCTCTTCGGGCGTGAAGTACGTCGCCCGCTTGGTCTCGAGCGCGTCGGGGGCGAGGCGGGGGTACTGCCATTTTCGGTACTCGACGAGGCCCTTGCCGTAGCCGCGGAAGATGGCATCGAGGTCGGTGCGGCGCTCGACCGACTTGAGCGCCTTGCCGTTGGCCAGCACTTTGCCCGCGGAGTTGGCCCACGCGCCTTCGGCCAGCGCTGCGACGCCTTTGGTGTCGAGCCGCGAGAGGTGTGACAGCTCGTGCGCCAAGATGGCCTTCGCTGCGCTCCGAGACAACGTGCCGTCGAGCGCGAGCGGATTCACGCGCACGGTCATCGGCCCGTGGCCTTTGGGCGCGAGCACGCGGCGCAGCGACGGCTTCACCTCGAAGAAGAAGGCGTCGCCGCTCATCGGCTTGAAGCCAATGGCGCTGTCGGCGAGCTCGGGGAACGAGGTGGCGATGAGCTCCGCGGTGAGCGCTTCGATGTCTCGCAGGCTCGTGACGCGGGGCTCGGTGGTCGCGCGCCCGGCGCTCGTGGGCTGCCAGGCCGAGGCCTTCGTCGCGGGCGTCTGCTGCGCCGGAGATGCAGGTTTCGAAGCCGCCGGAGGACGGGCCGACACCACCGCCGGACGAGGGCTGACGCGCTTGGGCATTCGGCTCACCGATCTAAGCGTTCTCGCGCTCGTCGTCGAATGCCAGTCGGAGGCTCACCGTCGAGCTCGAGCCGCGGAAAGTCGCGGTGCCGCACGCGCGTATCGTCACTTTCGACCAGGCTGGGCACTGGCCTCACGAGGAGGCGCCGGAGCGTTTCGTCGAACAGCTCGCGCAAGGCTTGACTGGAGGCTCGGCTGCTCGCACATGACGCGGCATGTGGCGCATCGTTCTCCTCGGGTTGGTGGTTGGCTGTTCACACGCTCCGCTGCGCATGCGAACCGGCGCCGATGACGCCGCCGCGTTGAAGCTCGGGCCGGTGGTGTCGCCGGTCGAAGATGGGCGGCGCCGCGCCCCAGGCACCGACGAATACGAGTGGTGGTACCTCGACGGCGTCGCTGATGACGGCACGGTGGTGGTGGTGTGGTTCGGCGACAACTGGCTGGTGGGCACGCACTCGCGGCGCGTCTCCATCGAGGTCGCGCCGCCGGGCCAGCCCACGCGCAAGGGCGCGTACGTGACCGACGACCCGGGCTCGTTCGCAGCCGAGCGCGCCGATGTGCACATCGGGAACAACACCTTCGCTGGAGACCTTGTTCGCTACCGCGTCACCGTCGACGCCGCGCAGGCCCAAGGCCTCGGGTGCGACCTGACCCTCGATGCGCGGGTGGCTCCATTTCGCCCTGGTACGGGCCTCATCGCGAGTGGTGACCAGTTCTTCGCCTGGCTCGCGGCGGTGCCAGAGGGCGCGCTGGCGGGCTCCCTGGTCATCGACGGGAAGACGGTGCGCTTCGAGGGCAGCGGGTACCACGACCACAACTGGGGCAACGTCGAGCCGTGGGCGCTGATGCGCGGCTGGTGGTGGGGCCGGGGCCAGGTCGGCGACCAGACGGTGGTGATGTCGGAGCTGCGCCCGGCGGAGGGGCTTGGAGACACGAACCTCCCGCTCGTGTTCATCGGCGACCGGAGCGGTTCGAAGGTGTTTCGCCACGCCGCGGAGCTGAAGCTGGTGGAACAGCCCGGCTCCGCGCACGGCGACCCGGCGTACGAAAAAGGTCCTGTGCCGCAGGGCGTGTCGCTCGTTCCCGTCGGAGGAGACGCCGCGGCCACGGTGCGGTTCACCCGTCACGGCGCGCCGCTCACCTCGGCCGATTTGCTCGGCGGCAGCTCAGCGTTCGTACGCATGCTGGCGCGCATCGCGGGGCGTTCGCCCTGGTACTCGCGCTGGGCGAGTGAGGTCACCATCGAGGGCCCCTCGGGCGTCACCCGCGGTGAAGGCACCCTGGAGTACATGGAATTTCAGTGACGCACGTGCCAGCGGCGGAGAAGACTCCGCGGCGTGATGTGGGTGGCCCTCGTTCTCGCGGTAGCGCCGGCGTCGTTCGACGACGTGAAGCCACTCGTGCTGCTGCCCATCACCGCTTCGACCGCTGAGCCACTGGTGGAGGCGCGCAAGTTGGCCGACGCGCTCCGCTACGAAGAGGCGGTGGTCGAGTACCAGCGCTACCTGGCGCAGCCCGAGCGTCCCCGAGCCGAGCGCGCGTCGGCGCTGCTTGAGCTGGCGTTCATCTCCTCGGTGTTGGGTGATGAAGCCACCGCCGAGCAGCGCGCCGCGGAGGCCTTCGCGCTCGAGCCGACGGCGTCGTTCCCCTCGACCGCGTCACCGAAGCAGCTCGACTTCGCCTCGCGCATGAAGCGCCGCTTCGAGTCTCGGCCGAGGTTGGAGCTCGTGCCGCGCGAAGGCGGAGACGCGCCGGCGATGGTGCGGGTGACGGTGGCCGACGCGCAGCATCGGGTCGAGCGAGTGTTGCTGCGCTACGCCACCGCGGCCGAGGGCCCTTTCGCCTCCATCGAGATGCCGTGCACCGACGGGACGTGCAGCGCGCGAATCCCAGCGCCGCCGGGGAGCAGCGGCTTCACCGCCTGGTATTTCGTCGAAGCGCTCGACGCATCGCGCGCCACGTTGGGCGCGGTGGGGAGCGCCGATGCCGCACGCCAGCTGGTCGTCGTCGACTCACGGCCCTGGTACCAGCACCCGGTGGTGTGGGCGGTGGTCGGGGTGGTGATGGTCGGCGCAGGCGCCGCTGTGTACGCGTTGTCTCCCACGCCTCCCACCGCGCGCTGACGGCGCTGGGCGCGAGGTATGTCCGTTCACTCCTCGAAGAAAAACGTTCCCATGATCGATGAGCGGCAGCGTCTTCGGTGGATGGCGCTGCCTCCGCCTCGAACGTCGAACGGCACGCACGCGACCTGAGGAGTGGGCTCGGAGCGATGAGGCCGGTACGCTCTCCATCGTGAGGCTCGAACTCCGGCGCGTGGCGGTGATGGCGCTCCTGACCGCGAGCGCGTGCTCGGTCTCCACCGCAGTCTCGCCCTCCACGGTGTTTTCGTGCCGCACGTCGGCCGATTGCTTCGACGGCTTTTCCTGCCGGGCGCAGACGTGCGTCGAAGGTCCACCGGAGGCCGTCGACGCCGCGGTGCCCGATGCGGGCGCGCCATCGGCCATCGACGCCCTCGACGCACTGAGCGGCCTCGCGCTCCACTTCGATTTCCGCCGCGGCCTCGAGCTCGACGCCGACGGAGGTGTGATCACCTGGCACGGTACGGGCCACGATGGCGGCGTGCGCGTGGTGAGCCAGCCGCTCGAGTCGCGCCGGCCGCAGCTGTACACCGACGGCATCGGTCGCCCGCCGGAGCGCGTCGAGGTGTACTTCGGGATTCCGGCGCTGGCGTCTGCTCAGCTGGCGGCAGATATTCTGGGCCCGACGCCGCACCTCTTCGTCTTCATCGGCAAGGTTTCGTCCCGTGGCAGCACCGCCAACGCGGGCCTCACCGCGCTCAGCTTGACCGACGTCACGGCGAACCAGTTGAGGTACTTCCCCGGCCTGCTGCGCGACGGGCGGGTGCGGAGCCTCCGCGGCGCCTTCATGCCCTTCTCTGGGCGCGCCTTCGCCGATGATCAGCCCACCGTGGTCATCTACCGGTACTCCAGCGACGCCGCCGACAACGTCGATGTCTCCGCGGGCGCGCAGCGGGCTCGAATGAGCGAAGCGCTCCAGCCGGTGACCGGCCCTGTCTACGGCCTGATGGCGCAGACCGGCGACTACCAAGGCGGCCTGGTCGAGGCCCGAATGCAGATGCTGCTGCTGTACGTCTTGCCGGGGGCCACCCGCGCCGAGGTCGACGCGCGCGCCGACGAGGTGCTCCGACTGCTGCGCGACGACCCGCTGTACGCGCCGCTGGTGGAGTGACGCGGCGCCCGTCTCAGTCCAACACCACGCCCACCGCCACGCGCGCACCGAAGCGCTCGTTGTCGCGCACCTCGAAGATCTCGCCGTTGCCGCGGTCGGCTACGGCCTTGTCGGCGCCCACCTGCAGGCTGAGCCCGATGGAGAGCCACCAGCGCTTCGACGAATACGCACACGTCGGACCGAGGAGGAGCGCGGTGCCCTGGTAGACGCCGCGCATGAAAGCCTCGCGCGCGCGCGCCTCGAACCCAGCGGAGAAGGCGCCCTGCATGGTGTACTGCGCGGCGAGGCTCTGCTCGAAGCGGGTGTCGATGCCGGCCGGCCCCGCCCACCACGCCGTGCGCGCGGCGGAGGCGTTGAAGGCGAGCAGCACGTTCCCCACGCGCTTGTCGACCACCAGCCGCGCCTCGACATCGAGCAGGGAGAAGCCGAGGCCCAGCTTGGCCAACACGCCCACGCCCACCACATCGTCGGCCGAGGTGAAGCCGTAGCGCCACACGCTGGCCAGCCGCGGGTCGATGGTGCGCGCGGGCACGCCGAAGGACTCGAGGTCGAGCTCGAGCCCGTAGAGCGTGTCGAGCTTCGGCGCCACCGGCTGCGCCACAAGCACCCGCACGTCGAAGCGGGTGTAGCCCGCGTTGGCTCGGCCGTAGCGCGCGTTGACCCAGGTCTGCACGTCGGGCGCCGAGGTGGTCAGCGGCGCCGACTGCCAAGTGGCGGGAAAAGGACGATCGGCCAACGCGGCAGCACCGCACAGCAGCGCGAGGAGGAGGAGCGTTCGCATCACGGTCAGTCTTTCACTCGCTGCGGCGCGGCCACGGGAGGCTCGGTCGGCTCGACGGAGGTGTCGGGCATCACCGGCTGATACGCGCGGGTGTCGCGCTGCTCGACGCCCATGTCTTCGACGAGGTGGGCGATGTCGGTGGCGAAGCGGCGCTTGGCCCACCACGCCTGCGCGTCGGGCAGCAGCGGACCGAAGAGGAAGAAGGCCACTGGCACCGGCTCGAACCAGTCGGGAATGGGCGTGCGCCACACGACGAGCGCCACCAGCAGGCCGGCAGCCCCGTAGGCCACCCGGCTGATGAAGTCGCCCTTTCGCCACGCGCCGTAGCCCGCACGCTCGAGGGCATGCTGCGCCTTGGCCAACGCAAGGTAGCGGGGGAGCGCGACGGCGTGCACGGCGTCAGTCACCCGGCGCCAGTACACCGCGTCGTCGGCGACCTCGCGAAAGGCGGCCTCGGCTTCGGTGAGCGCGGCGGCGGCTTCGGCGCGGAGCGTGTGTTCGACCTCGGCGCTCCACTCGGCGAGCCCTGCACGGCGGCGCTCGAGCAACGCCACGAGGTGGGCCGTCAGCTCTGGCAGGGAGAAGCGAGAAGGGTACACGCAGCGACGGAGTGTACGTCAGGTGCCGAAAAATGCCTGGAGCGGCGTGCCGCGGTCGACGTGGTGCCGCAGCCACTGACTGAGCGCGTCGAGCTGCTTGCCGTGGAACGGCTTGCGCACGATTTTCTGCACCGAGTGCGTCGCCAACGCGTGCGGCATCTCGAGGTCCATGGTGGCGCCGGTGATGATGACCACGATGCCGGTGAAGCCCACCGCGCGCGCGAGGTTGATGCACGAGAGGCCATCTCCTCCCGGCAGCCGGCGGTCGGCGACGATGACGGCCGGGCGCTGGTCTTCGAGCACCGCTTTGTTGCCTTCGGCCACCGTGCCCGCGGTCTTCACCTCGAACTCGAAGCTGAAGGACCGCTTGTAGAGCGCCGCGAGTTCGGGGTCGTCTTCGATGAGCAGGAGCTGCGGCTTCATGGGCCCCCCTAGAGCTAGCAAAACCGCTCGCGGGCGTCTCCGGTCTCACGCTCCCCTGGGGGGGGTGAGGTCTCGGTGACCCGCCGTGGCGGCCTGCGTCAACACCTGGTGGAGGAGGCGGTGTACAGAGCGCGCCGCGTGCCGCATCTCGTCTTCGTGGTGAACAACGCCGACTTCCTCGTCTCGCACCGGCTGTGCCTGGTCGACGGGGCGCTCCGCGATGGCTTCTCGGTGAGCGCGGTGGCGCCGCCCGGGTCGGTGCCCGAGGCCCTCACCGCGCGCGGGGTGACGGTGCACCCGTGGCAGGTGAGCCGGAAAGGCCAACATCTGGCCGCCGAAGCGGCGTCGGTGGCGCGGCTGGTGGGGCTGTACCGGGCGCTGCGCCCCGACGTGGTGCACCACGTCACCATCAAGCCGGTGCTCTACGGGAGCGCCGCGGCGCGGGTGACGGGTGTGCGCGGCGTGGTGAACGCCGTGTCGGGGCTCGGCTACGTCTTCCTCGCTCGAGGGGTAGCCGCGGCGGCGCGGAGAACGGCGGTCGCGTTGGCGTATCGGGCGGCGCTGTCGGGCCCTCGAACGACGGTTGTGCTGCAGAACGATGACGACGAAGCCGACCTCCGCCGCTTCGGCGCGCTGCCGGCGTCGGCCTCGGTGGAGAAGATTCGCGGCTCCGGCGTCGACCTCACCCGCTTC
>JAEUJT010000003.1 GCA_016793525.1 Archangium sp.
CCTTCAGAAAATTCAGGAGTACACGACGCCCGCCAACGGCTCGATTCGCCCCCCGCCCCCGACCGATGGCTTTCTCGTCTACTCGAAGACCACCGACACGAAGTCGTGGCGAGACGGCGGCGCCATCTTCGACGACCCAGACCCGAACATCACGGTGCGCTTCTCATCGCTGGTCTCGGGGACCTCCAATCTCCACTCGGCCGGGTGGAAAGCGGCGTACTGGAGCTCGACCTTCTGGAACTGGCTGTTGGCGCAGAACAAGGGCAGCACCCCTCCGGGCAACGGAGCGCCGGTCATCACCACCGCCACGCCACTGACGCCAGTCGCCGGCACGGTGACCACGTCGCCCGTCACCGCCATCGACCCCGAGGGTCAGACCATCACCATGAGCTTCGATGCAGGCACGGCCACCTTCGTGACCTTCGCGTCTGACGGTGGGAGCGGCCTGCTGACCTTGGCCCCAACGGCGGCGAACGTCGGCTCGTACACGGTGAGCATCACCGCGCGTGACTCGCTCGGCGTCTCCTCGACCAAGGCGGTGGCCATCGCCGTCACCGCCCCGCCAGCCGCCATGGGTTCGGCGCTCATCGACTTCGGGCGTCAGACGTCGACCACACCTGGCGCCACCAACGTCTCATTCAACACGGCCACCACGTTGGTGGACGGCGCCGGCGCCTCGCTGGGCATCACCCTGCTTCCCCAGGGCTTCAACTCGACGAAGTACGACGACGGCACCCAAAACGCTGCGGCCGCCCTCCAGCTGCCCGCCACGGCCACGCGAGACACGATGATCGCCGACCCGAGCGCGCTGCCGCACCTCACCTTCTCTGGGCTCACCGTCGGCCGGCCCTACCAGCTCGGGTTCTTCGCCTCGCGCCTCGGAGCGCCGACACAGTTCCCCACCCAGTACCAGGTGCAGGGCGCCACGACCCAGACCACCTCGCTGGTGGTCAATGGAAACACGGCGCTGATGCCCACCGTCGAGGTCGCGCCCGATGCCGCAGGCACCATTCGCGTCTTCATCACCTCGCTCGACGGCACCCAGGGGTTGTTGGGCGCGCTGCGCCTGACGTGGGGCACCGCGCCGCCGCCGCCAACCTCCCAGCCTCCGGTCTTCGGGCCCCTCGCGCCGGTGCAGTTGGCTGCCAACCAGGTGCTGCCTGTCACCCTCACCGCGACCGACCCCGACGTGGGTGACACCGTCACCTTCAGCCTTCAGACGCCGTCGAGCTTCGCCACCATCGCTGGCACGACGCTGACGCTGGCGCCCACCATGGCCGACACCGGCACGACGACGCTCACGGTCGTCGCCACCGACAGCCAGGGGCTCTCGACGCCAGCCACACTCGACGTCACCGTTGGCGTTCGAGTCTTCGTCGACTTGGGTAGCCAATACGACCAGACGCTCGACGCGGGAACGGTGTGGAACAACGTCACCACCAACACGACCCGCACGCTGGTCGACGTGGCCGGCGTGGCCACCGGGTTGACGCTGACCACCTCAGGCTTCTTGAGCTCGAAAATAACCAACGGCCAGGCCATCACGAGTGGCGCGGCGGCGGGCATTCCTCCGTCGGCGGCGAGAGACGCGATGATTGGCCCAGCGACACCAGCGGCCAGGGTGCTGCTCTCTGGTCTCACGCCGGGCAAGACCTACACACTGCGGCTCTTCTCGTCGGGCCCTGCAACGGCCGCGGTGGCCAGCTCGCGCTATACGGTGGTGGGCGCGACGTCGTCGTGGGCCGACCTCACGGCCAACAGCAATACCTCGAACGTGGTGGCGTTTTCGGTGCAACCGAGCGCCACCGGGACGCTCGAGATTCTGCTCGGCCTGGGAGCGACCAACACCAGCGGCTCGGCGACGCTGGGCGTGGTGATGCTCGAACAGTAGAGGCGCGCCGCAGCTGCATCGTACGCACAACCGGAATGACTGTCAGTGGCGCGCGCTAAGAGGCGTGCATGGCCAAAACGAAGACGCACTTCACCTGCCAGTCGTGTGGCCACCAGGCGCCGAAGTGGCTGGGCAAGTGTCCCGAGTGCGGCACGTGGGGCTCCCTCGTCGAAGAAGTCGAGCTGAGCGACGCGGCGCAGAGTCGTCCCGCGTGGGGCGCGGCCACCGGGCAGGCGAAACCGGTGCTGCTCAAAGATGTCACCGGCACCCACGAGGCGCGCTGGCCCACCGGCATCGCCGAGCTCGACCGGGTGCTGGGCGGAGGCGTCGTGCACGGCAGCTTGGTGCTCATCGGCGGTGACCCGGGCATCGGCAAATCGACCTTGTTGTTGATGGCCGTCGACACGCTCTCCGTCGACCGGCCAGCCCTCTACGTCTCGGGTGAAGAGTCGCTTCGGCAAACTCGTATGCGCGCTGACAGACTTGGCGTGAGCAGCCCTCAGCTGCACCTCTTCGCGGAGACCGACCTCGAGAAGGTGCTCAACGCGGCCGAGAAGTTGGCTCCGGCGGCGCTGGTCATCGACTCGATTCAGACCATGTATTTGCCCGAGCTCGGCAGCGCGCCAGGCAGTGTGGGTCAGGTGAGGGAGTGCGCGGGCCGGTTGATGTCGTACGCAAAAAAGACCGGCGTCCCCACCTTCCTCGTCGGCCACGTGACGAAAGACGGCGCCATCGCCGGGCCGCGCGTGTTGGAGCACATGGTCGACACGGTGCTGTATTTCGAGGGCGAACGTGGGCACCCGTTTCGGCTCCTCCGGGCGCACAAGAACCGCTTCGGCAGCACGAATGAAATCGGGGTCTTCGAAATGAAGGGCGCGGGGTTGATGCAAGTACCTGATCCATCAGCGCTTTTCCTCGCTGAGCGACCCAAAGGCGCCTCCGGGAGCGTGGTGACCTCCACTGTCAACGGCACGCGACCCATTCTGGTCGAAGTGCAGGCGCTGGTCGCACCAACTGGCTACGGCACCGCGCGGCGCACGGCCATGGGCGTCGACTCGAACCGGGTGGCGCTCCTCGCGGCGGTGCTGGAGCGGAAAGAGGGCATTCAGCTCATGGGCTGCGACATCTTCGTCAACGTCGCCGGCGGCATGGAGCTCTCAGAGCCCGCGAGCGACCTGGCGGTTGCGTGCGCCCTGGTATCGAGCTTGAGCAACAAGCCCATCTCGCCGCATACGTTGGTGCTGGGTGAAGTTGGGCTCGCGGGTGAGGTACGCGCGGTGTCTCAAATCGAGCCCCGCCTGGTCGAAGCCGCGAAGATGGGGTTTCGGCGCGTGGTGATGCCCAAGAGCAGCGCCAAGCGCTTGGAACCCATGAAGCTCCAGGTCATCGGCGTCGACTCCCTGGGCGAGGCCCTGGCGGTGATGTCTGATTGATTTTTTCACGGTGGAAACACGGTGGAAAACCGTGTGGGGAACTTTCGCCACAGCGCTGGCACATGTGCACAAGTCGCAGTGCGTCAACCGACATGTGGGTACCTGTGGACGTTGGGTGGTTTTCTCCACACCCTCATTTTCGTCAAGTTCATGACTTCGTTCGGCTTTTCAGTTTTCACACAGAGAAACCGCCACTACGTCTACTGCTGTTTGATTTACCTTCATTCTACACAGTCGTCCGTCGAAGGGCGGCACGTAGGTCGCACGGCTTTCGATGATGAGGCCAAAAGTGACACACTCGTGGCACGTGAGGCGAGCGGCTCCATGGGTGGTGCTGGGCCTCCTCATCGGCGCTGGGTGCCGTGATTCGTCGCTGACGCCGTCACTGAGCGCACTGCGGCTGACGCCCGAGGTGGTTGACGTGGGGGCCCTCTACGTCGGAGGCCCTCGCCGCGAAGCCACCTTCACCGTCATCAACGAAGGCCGCACCACGCTGCGCCTCACCTGGCAGCTGCCCGAGGGGCCGTTCGAAGTGGTGGATCCACCGGCGCAGGTCAGCACGGGGGAGACGCCCGTTTCAGTTCGCTTCGCGCCCACCGTCGCGGGGCGGGTGACACGAACGGTGACGGTGACGACCGATGAAGGTGCCGAGGTCTCCGTGACGTTGGAGGGCGCGGCGCGCGAAGCACCTGGCTGCGAGGTGACTGGCCCCTGCACCGAGGCCCATTTCGATGTGGTGCGCGAGGCGTGTGTCGAGACCCTGCTGACCGACGGCACCAGCTGCGCGTCGGGTTCGAAGTGCGTCCCCGTGGCCACCTGCCAAGCCGGGCGTTGCATCGGCCCTGAGAAGGTGTGCGACGACGGCAATGCCTGCACCGTCGATGTGTGCTCCGCCGAGACGGGGTGTGAATTTCTCCCTCGGCCGCCGTGCCCCGGTGACGGCGCGTGCCTGGTGGGCGTGTGCAACCCAGCGTCGGGCTGCGGCATGGCCCCGGCTGAAGACGGCGTGACGTGTGGCGCCCTGCAGACCTGCCAGGCGGCGCAGATTTGCGTGTCGGGGCAGTGTGTGGTGCGCGACCCGCCCGAAGGGTACCTCTGCGCGGAGGCGTCGCCGTGCCAGGGCGAAGGCCGCTGCGTCGCCGACACGTGCGTGTACACCACCCCGAAGCAGCCGCTCGCTCCCCGCTGGAGCTACGACAGCCTGGCCACCGCCAACCCCGACGCAGGGCTGGCCGCGCGGCAGTTTCACGACTTCGTGCTCGAGTCGTCTGGAGCCGTCACGTTGGGCAGCTTCTTTCAGTCGTCGGTGTACCTGCGCGCCAACACCGGAGCGGCCCGCTACGCCCCCCTCGGGCCCTCACGGCGGTGCATCTTGTGGAACGGGCGGCTGGTGTGCGCCGACTACCCCTCCGCGCCCAACGGCCGCGTCAC
Organism: Archangium sp.; assembly: GCA_016793525.1. Next base: position 4,756 of record JAEUJT010000003.1, read on the forward strand.
CGCGCTCGACCTCGCCACCGGCGCGACGGTGTGGACCTTCGACATTCGCTCGGTGCGGCCCGACTTCTTGGCCGTGACGTCGCAGATTTTCCTCGCCCGGCTGGTGGTGCAGGCGAACGACAGACTGGCGGCCCTGTTCGAGGCGTACCCGGCGCCTCCGACGGGTCAGACGCTCAGCGGCCAGTGCCGACGCTACTTCCTCGCGGTGATGAACGCCCAGGGAGGCCACATCACCTCGATGGCCATTGATGACCCAGTGCTCGAGGCCTGCAACCACCCGCACCCGTACGGCGTGGCGGCCGACGCGGCGGGCAACCTCTTCATCGCCTTCAGCCCCACCGAGAGCCAGCAGGCGCCCCTCAGGCCAGGGAGACCGACGCTGCTGCTGAGCTTCACCCGCGACGGCATCTTCCGCTGGAAGGTGACTGACACGTCGATGGTGGGCGGAGAGCTCGCCGTCGCCCGGGGGCTCCTCTACCCAGAGAATGGTGACGTGGTGCGCCTGGCCTCCACGGGGCAGCCGGCCTTCGCGGTGCCGCAGCCGCTGGGTCGCATCGTGGTGGCCGACAGCCGTTTCCTCCCCGCGCCGGTGGCCGGCCAGACGTCGATGCGCGGCTACGAAGCGGGGCAGCCCATGCTGTCGTGGACGCACCAGCTGCCGGGGCAGATGCGCTTCTGGTCCGACCAGCTGCGGCTCGCGTCGTGGGCCACCTCTCGCGGCGCCCAGACGGTGGCGCTCACCTTCACCTACGACCTGACTGGGGTTGAGCCGTACACGCTGCACGCGATTCGGGTGCGCGACGGCAGCACCGCCTTCAGTTGCCCGGTGGCCATGACGCCGAGAACCGCCCCTCAGCTGTTCGAAATCTCCAGCGGCGCGATGACGGTGATGGAAGGCGCGCTCGACGAAGCGGGAGAGCCCGGGTGCAGCAAATGTGACCCGCCCTTCGCCGGCAGCTCCGCGGCGTTTCATACCGTGCCGATGCCGGGCATCACGGCGGCCATGGAGCCGTGGGTCGGCACCTTCGGCGGCGCCGGCCATGACCACCGCGAAGAGGTCATCACCACCACGCCGGGCAACGCGTCGAACTGAGCCTACGGCGACGACGGAGGCGGGCTCTTCCACCGCCGGTGCATCCACACCCACTGCTCGGGGTAGGCCCGAATGGCCGCTTCAATGCCGAGGGACAGGCGGGCGGTGAGGGTCTCCGAGGTGTCGGTGGCCTCGACCGCCACCTCGTGCATGCGCAGCAGGTACTTCCCCGAGGGCGTGCGCTGGCAGAAGCCGAGCATCACCGCGGCGCCAGTGCGAAGCGCGAGGTCCGCGGCCGCCCGAGGGGTTTTGGCCGGCTTTCCAAAAAAGGGCACCCACAGCGACTGCACCGACGTGTCTTGGTCGATGAGCATGCCGAGAATCTCGCCGCCCTTGAGCGCGCGCAGCATGGCTTTGGCCGCGCCCTCGTGGCCCCGCCAGATGCCCTTCAGGTTGGCAGAGGCCCGAAAGCGCTCCACCAGGGCGGTCAACCCGGGGTCGCTCGTCTCCTTGGCGATGGTCTGGCAGGGGTAGCCGGCGAGGGCCACGCGGCGCGCCAGCAGCTCCCAGTTGCCGACGTGGCCGCTGATGAACAGCACCCCTTTTTTGCGAGCCAGAGCGGCGTCGAGGGCGCGTCGGTCTTCCGCTGGCCAGTCGATGAAGTCGTCGACCCGGGCGTCGAGCTGGCGCACGCAGACGAGCTCGAAGGCGCAGCGCCCGAGGTGTTGAAAGGTGGCGTGGATCAACTTCAACCGCTCCGCGTCAGACCAGTCGGGGAATGCCACCCGCGTCGATTCGAGTGCTTTGCGACGCTCCCCGAAGGCCAGCACGTACGCCAACCACCCGAAAAAACTGCCAATTTCGCGTGCCAACCCGATGGGCAGCAGCGCCAACACCCACGCCACCGCGGCGATTGCGCGCGTGCGCACCGACCGTTTCACGCGCTTCCACAGCGGAGCCCGAGGCGTCACCGGCCACCGCCTTACAGCGCCGCCTCCCGCTTCGCCACGAGCAGACGCATCCGTTTTAACGGACAATGTCTGGTGTAACGGACAACTGTCCATTACAGTGGAATGCGTATGACGACCCGAAAAGCAGACCCGTGGAACGACCTGAGTGTCATCGACGCGCGCGCGCCGCGCTTCAACCAGACGGTGGTGGCCGTCGGCGCCCTCGTCGCGGTGTGGACTGGCTGGTGGCCGATTCTCGGCGCGCTGGGGCTCCAGCTCGCGGTGAGCGTGGTGTTCGGCCGCCAGTACTGCCTGCCCTGCGTCTTCTATTTCCGCGTGGTGCAGCCGCGCATCGGAGAAGGGCCGCTCGAAGACTCCCGGGCTCCGCGCTTCGCCAACATCATCGGCGCGGTGTTTCTGAGCTCAGCTGCGCTGGCGTACGCGGCGGGCTTCCCCACGGTGGGCGTGGTGTTGGGCAGCATCGTGGCCGCGCTGGCGTCGCTGGCGGCGGTGACCGGCCTCTGCGTCGGCTGCGAGGTGTACGCGCTGCTGGCCCGGGTGCGCGGTGTCAAGGGCGGCCGAATCGACGTCATCGACCTGGCGCAGCTGGGCGTCACCTCGGCGAAAGACCTGGTGGTGCTCTTCACCCACCCGCTGTGCAGCGACTGCCAGACGCTCGACGCGGAGCTGTCGGCGAAGGCCACGCCGGTGGTGCACATCGACGTCTCGAAGCGAAAAGACCTGGCGAAGAAGTACGGCGTGGCCCTCGTGCCGCTGGCGTACGCGGTGACGGGTGATGGGTTGGTGACCGCGCGCGTGCACTGAAGCCATCGCGCCGGGCGCTGCGTACGACCGCGCTCTTCGACGAGCCACCGACTGTGGCTGTGAGTCACCTCGGCGGGCGCCTGAAAAAGAGGTCCCGGGGCCCGATCGCCATTCGTCACACGCCCAATGACTTGGCACTGGCACTGGAGCGTTCTCGCCGTCGCCCTGCGCGCCTCCACCGCCTGGAGCGCCGACTGCCGCAGCGTCGGGGGCATGACGCACGCAGACTCGGCGTGTGCGCGGGTGCGGCTCTCGACGGCGAAGGTGGAGCCCTTGACCACTCGGGTCATGCCGTCGGACGCGACGACCACGTTGACGTGCGGCCAGCAGTTCAGCCTGCCGCCCTACGCGGTCGCCATTCAGTGCCGAGGCACCCGACGTGGGCGGCGCACGCTCGTCGAATTCGTCATCACCGACGGCCCGCGCACACGCGTGGCGAAGGTCGGGGCGCATGACGGGCATTCCGACTTCATCGTGCTGTACCTGCGCGTCACCACTGACCTGCTCGACGTCACCGTCGACTTCGGTACCTTCGATTGACGCGGCGCAATTCGGCTCACCGCGCCCATGAAAAGCGGCGAAGCTGACAGGCCATGCGCACCGTTCTCCTCTCAGGCTCATCACACCCGGCGTTGACCCAGGCGCTCGCGGCGGAGTTGAAGGTGTCGCTCGGTGCGTGCACGGTCGGCAGGTACCCCGACGGCGAGTGCGACATCGACGTGGCTGAAGACGTGCGAGAGGCTGACGTCTTCGTGGTGCAGGCGCTCCACGCGCCAGTGGGCGAATACCTGCTCGAGCTGACGCTGCTGACCGACGCATGCCTGCGGGCGGGCGCGGCGCGGGTCACGGCCGTCATTCCGTATTTGGGCTACGCCCGGCATGACCGGCGTGAGTCGGGCACCGAGCCGCTGGGCGCGCGGGTGGTGGCCGAGCTCCTCGCCGCGGCGCGGGTGCACCGGCTGGTGTGCATCGACCTCCATTCCCGCGCGGTCGAAGGCTGCTTCCCCCAACCGGTAGAACACACCAGCATGGTGCCGGCGCTCGTCGAGCACCTGCGCGCGCACGTGCCGGAGAAGTCGGTGGTCGTGTCGCCCGACCTCGGAGCGGTGAAGCGCGCCGAAGCCTTCGCTCGCCCCCTCGGGCTGCCCGTGGCGGTGGTGCACAAACAGCGGCTGTCTGGCGACTCGGTGCAGACGCACGGCGTGGTGGGCGACGTGGCTGGGCGTCACCCCATCATCGTCGACGACATGATTTCGACCGGAGGCACGCTCGTCGCCGCGGTGCAGGCCGTCATCGCCGCCGGAGCCGTCGGCCCTGTGACCGTGGTCGCCTCGCATGGCCTCTTCGTGGGCAATGCGGAGGCGCGGTTGGCGGCGCTCCCGCTCGCGCGCGTGGTGGTGTCTGACAGCGTACCAGGCGCCAAGAGCCACCGCTTTCCCCTCGAGCGCGTGTCGTGCGCGCCGGTCCTCGCGTCGGTGATTCGACGCATCCAACGCTCCGAGCGCTGAGCAGCACCGAAACGCGTTGACCGGAATTCACAACGGCTTGACGTGTGTTACGTCGACTTATAAATAACCAAAAGGTTATATCACTATAAGGTTACACATGATGAATGCCGCTCGACTCGACGCCACCTTCGCCGCGCTTGCCGACCCGACCCGCCGAGCCATCATCGCCAGGCTGAGCAAGGGCGACGCCTCAGTGACAGAGCTCGCCAAGCCGTTCGAGATGAGCCAGCCGGCCATCTCCAAACACCTGAAGGTGCTCGAGCGGGCGGGGCTCATCTCCCGAGGGCGCGATGCGCAGCGGAGGCCGAGGCACCTGGTGGCCAAGCCGCTCCGCGACGTGGACCGCTGGCTCGAGCGCTACCGCGCGCATTGGGAAGAGCACTTCAGCGCCCTCGACGACGTACTCGAGGCCCTGAAGCGAGAAGAACGCACCACCACCCGACGAACGGAGAAGCCATGAAAGCGACGCTCGATGTCAGCCTCGATGTGCCGAATGAAATTCGCATGACCCGCACCTTCAACGCGCCCCGTCGCCTGGTGGTGAAGGCGATGAGCACGCCGGAGTTGATCAAGCGCTGGCTGGGCGGCGTGCGCGCCGAGGTCGTCTCGGCCACCGTCGACCTGCGTGTCGGCGGCAGCTACCGCTACGTCTTCCGGCGACCCGACGGCGTCGAGTTCGCCTTCGTCGGCACCTACCGCGAGGTGAGCGACGAGCGCGTCGTGCACACCGAGGCGCTCGAGGGGCAGCCCGGCGAATCGCTCGTCACCAACACGTTGGTCGAGCACGGCGAAAAGACCACGCTGACCGTGGTGATGCGCTTCGAGAGCCAAGCGATTCGCGACATGGTCGTCGGCACCGGCATGGCCGTCGGCGCGGGTGAAAGCTACGACGCGCTCGAGACGCTGCTCGCGTCGCTCCATGTCACGTTGGGTGGTTCGGCGCGCTCGTAGCTCCGTCCGCTCCACGCGACTTCAGCAGCCACACGGCGAACGGAATCACCGCGACGCCGATGGTGATGAACTTGAGGGCGACGGGCGGCGCGTCCCACACCACCGAGGGAAAGAGCACGACGCTCAGCGCGTACAGACACGCCACCGACGCGACGAGCCAGTTGAACGAAGACGCTCCGCGGCGCTCCACTTCGCTCGCCACCGCCCACGCGACCGCCGGAGCGACGAACGTCATCATGCGCTGGGTGTTGATGGCCACCACACACGCCGCCACCGCGGGAACGAAGAGCGCGAGACCAAGCCAGCCGCCGCGCTGGTCCGACGACCGGAGCGCGCGCACCACCGCCCACCCCATCACCAACCAGAGCCAGTGCCAGGCGCCCACCGCGTCGCCCAGCACGCGGCCCCAGCCCTTGTTGGTGGCCACCCGCGTCACTTCGTCGAACATCGACGCCCCACCCTCCGAGGGAATGGCCCGCGAGAGCGCGACGGTGCCGAACACGAAGAGCAGGCCCACCCCCGCCGCGACACGCGGCCTCGACGGGAGCCACAGCAGCGGGAAAAACACCGCGTTCTCCCGCACCAGCAGCGCCGCGACGAAGAGCACCGCGCTCGCCGCCACCGCCCCCATGAGCCACAGCTGAATCAACCCCGCCTGCACCGCGAGCCACGCCGCGTCGGTGAGAAACGGGTTCCTGTGCAGGTACAGAAAACCCGGAGACACCGCCACGAAGCACAACCCCACGGCCGCCGCGCGGGGCGACGACTTCAGCCGCAGCAGCGCGTGGAACGTCAGCGCGAAGAACAGCAGGGCCGAGGCGTGGGCGATGAGTCGAAAACCCAGCTGTGGCTCCAGCGAGAGCCGCCCAGCGAGCCAGGGCACCGCCACGCGCCGCGCGAAGGGCATCGCCGCCGGGAGCCCCGCCGCCATGCGCAGGTACTCCGCCGCGTCACCCGTCTGGACGAGCTCACGTTGAACCCACACCCCGGCGCTCTCCCAGAGGAGAAACGGCGCCAGCCATGCGGCCCCCGCCTTCATGCCGGTCGCGCGGGGACGTAGGTCAGCTGCACCAGGCCACCCAGCAGCGGCGCGCTGCGGAGCAAGGTCAACGCGCTCCGCTGCGCCACCCCGGCGAAGAGGGGGTACCCCCGGCCGAGAATGACCGGCACCACCGTCACCGTCAGCTCGTCGACCAGCCCCGCATCGTGCGCCTGACGAATGACGTCGCCGCCGTCGAGGTACACGTCGAGGCCGTTCGCGGCCTCCTTCGCCTGCGCCACGAGCTCGGTGATGGGCCCCGACACCGCGCGCACCGAGGGGACCTTCGGCGTCAGCGGCCGCCTCGTGGGCACCAACACCGGGCGCTCACCGTAGGCCCACTCTCCGGGGAAGCCGGCCGCCACGTCGTACGTGCGGCGGCCCATCAGCAAAGCGCCCGTCTGGGAGAGAAAAGTGGCGAAGCCGAAGTCGTCGCCCGGCACCGGAGGCGGGAGCCATGACAGGTCGTCGTTCTCTCCGGCGATGAAGCCGTCGAGCGAGGTGGCGATGAAGACGCGCGCGCGGCCAGCCATCACGCAACTCAGCTCGCGGGGTTCTCGATGACGCCCACGCCCAACATCGCCGCCAAGAAACCCAACACCACGTGTTCGGGCTTGCCCGACGCGGCCACGATTTCGGCGCTGGTGCGGGTGCCGTCGATGCGGGGCAGCAGCTGCGCTTCCCACTTGTCGAGCTCGAGCTCATTGAGCGGGTACGGAGGCTGCGCGTTGGGCATCAGCCGCGCCTCGGGGCGAATGAGGCGGCTCAGCCGCTCGGGCTTGTAGAGCTTCTTTACGCCGCGAACGATGAGGTTCCCGGGGAAGACGTCGAGCTTGATGATTTCGCTGCGCGCCTTCTCGCGGAAGGTGACCACGAACTGGCCTTCGTCCCACCCGAAGAGGGAATAGATGATGCTCTTCACCTGCTGGCCCACGTAATAGAGCCGCTCGGTGTCTTTGAGCAGGCCGCGCTCGACCAACACGTCTCCGGTGCGGCGCCCCGTCTGCGAAGCCACCAGCGCCGCATCGTCGAGGTCGGTCGACTTGATTTTGCCCACCCGCACCAAAAATTGCCCGAAGCGGTCGGCGGCCAGGTTCGAGAGCGCGAACACGGGAGTGCCCGCCTCGAAGTACACCACCTTCTTCACTTTGCCCTTCTGGCAGTACAGCTCGCCCGTCTCGCGCGAGAGGTAGAATGCGGTGATGAGCCCGGGGAGGTTGTCGGTGAGCTGCCCTTGGCGCGCCGGCCGCGTGACGCCCAGCTGCGCCGCGGTGTCGAGCATCGACGGCGTCGAAGGCCGTTGGCCAGACACCGGGCCTCGGGTCGGCTTGCTGGCGGTGAGCGCCGCGCCCTGCAAGTCGGCGGAGATGTTGCCGCCGCCAGTCACCTTGATGCGGCCGGTGAGCTCCATGGGGTCTTGCTCGTCGTCTTCGACGTCGACATCGAGCTCGACCTCGAAGGTGCCCGATGCGCTCGACGCCTTCGCAGAACCAGAGGAGGCAGACGACGATGCGGCCGGTGGAGGCACCAGCGCTTTCACCCGCTCGAGCAGCACCTTGGCCTCGAAGGGCTTCTCGACGTGCAGCGCGCCGGGGAAACGGGTGGTGGCTTCGGCGGAGTGGCGGCTGCCCTTGAACACGCCCGACATGAAGACGAGCGCCGCCTTGGGCGACGCGGCGCGGAGCGCTTCGGCCACCTGGTAGCCCATCATGTCGGGGAGCAAGACATCGAGCAGGGCGAGCTGAATCGACTCGCCGCGCACCAGGTCGACGGCCGACTTGCCCTTGTGAGCGCCGAGAACGGTGTAGCCAGCCTCTTCGAAGAGCGAGGTGAGAATCGCCACCAACTCGACGTTGTCGTCAACCACGAGAAGGGTGGGCGTCATGAGCGGACTTAAACTAACCTCGTTTCCCTCGGAGCGTAGCAAATGAAACGTAGCCTCGTGACACTGCTGTTGCTGACGGCTGTCGGTGCCGCGGCGGATCCACTCGATGCCAGCGTGCCCGACGCGTCGGTCGGCATGGGCGGCGCCGACATGACCAGCGAAGAGAACGACACCACGGGGCTGCCCTGCCTCGACTCCCGGGAGTGCGACTCGCGCACCAGCTGTGTCGATGGCCGATGCATCCCCCTGAAGCCGCGCAATGCCGCTGGGTGTGGCGGTGGAGCGCTCGCGTCGCTTGGCGCCCTCGCCGGCTTCGGCCTGGTGCTGTCACGACGACGCCGCCAGGGCTGAGCGTGGGTCTCACCAGTGCGTGGGAGCCCGCCGTGGCCGTGCTCGCGCCCACTCGAGCCACACTGCGACGTGAAGTGAAGCGGCTCGTGCTACGCCTGTCGGCACCGTGGCGTTGGAACCCGGCACCGTCGTCGGCCGTTATCGCATCGTGCGGCTCATCGCCCAGGGCGGCATGGCCGAGGTGTACCGCGCTGACCAAGACCTGACTGGCGGCATCACCCGGCCCGCCGCGGTGAAGGTGATTCGCCCCGAATATTCAGAGTCAGAAGACTTCCGCGGCATGTTTTTGGACGAGGCGCGCACCGCCTGCACGCTGTCGCACCCGAACATCGTGCACATCTACGAGGTGGGGGAGACCAACGAAGGGCTCCTCTACATGGCCATGGAGCTCGTGGCCGGCGAGACCTTGGCCAAGGTCAACCGCAGCCTGCGCGAGACGCACGAGCGCTTCGGCGACGAGGCCCTGTTCGCCATTGGCATCTCGGCCTGCAGCGCGTTGGAGGCCGTGCACGCGCTGAAAGTCGAAGGCGGCACCGTCAACCTCGTGCACCGCGACGTGTCGCCGCACAACTTGCTGCTCAGCTCGAAGGGCGCGCTGAAGCTCATCGACTTCGGCATCGCCAAGGCGGCCACCAACCGCAACCTCACCATGCCGGGCGTGACGAAGGGCAAAGCGGGGTACTTCTCGCCTGAGCAGGCCATGGGCCGGGCGCTCGATGGGCGGAGCGACGTCTTTTCGCTCGGGGTGACGCTGTACAAGTTGGCTTCGGGGCAGACGCCGTTCGACGGGCACACCAACCATGTCGACCGGCACGCGGCCCTGGTGCGGGGCAAGTGGGTGTCGTTGCGTGAGGCGTTCCCCGGGCTCACCGGCGGGCTGTACGACGTGGTCGGCCGCGCGCTCGAGCTCAAGCCCGAGGCGCGTTTCCAGACGGCCCAGGCGATGCGCGAGGCGTTGGAGAAGGCCGCGTTCGACGCCGGTGTGCGCATCACGCAGTCGAGCCTGCTCGGGTACGTCGACGACGACGGCGCGGTGACGGCCGAGGGCGGCCAGCGCAGCCCATCGCTCCCGCTGGTGGCGCAGGCGCGGGTGCCCACCACGGCGCAGGCGAAGGCGGCGGCGCGCTCGGCGCCCACCAAGGTCGATGTGCCGACCCGGGCCGCTCCGCAGACGGGCGCCGACATGGCTCGCACCGACCCGGGGCTGCCACTCGATGCCCGCCGCACGCTGCTGTACGTGGCCTTCCCCGCGGCGGTGGTCATCGGCGTGTTCGCCACGTTGATGCTGCTGGGGCCGGCGGAGGAGCCACCCGTGGAGCCTCCACTCCCGCCGGTGGCGGTGGTGGTCGATTCGGGCGTGGTCGAGGCGGAGCTCCCCGACGCGGCGGTGGACGTCGTAGATGCCGGCGTCGAGGTCGAGGTGGCACCGGTTCCGGTCGCTCGCCCGAAGCCGGCGGTGCCGGTTCGGCCGAAGCCGGTGCAGCCGCTGAAACCTGCGCCAGCTCCGGTGGTGAGCGAGGCCATTCCCGCCGGAGAGGGGAAGCTGCGCATCGACGTGAAGCCTTCGGGCGCGGCGACGGCGGTGGTGGTGAATTCCGACAACTGGGGCGACCCACCGTTGAACAAGCGCGTGGCGTCAGGGGTGTACAAGCTGACCGTGAAGCTGAGAGATGGCCGCACGTCGACCGGCAGCGCCACCGTGATGCCGGATCAGACGACCACGGTCATTTTTGATGCCGCGACCCAACGCTGGAGTGTCAGTCGGTAGTCACAGCCGCGGCAAGCCAACGATGTTGGTTTGGTCACGCGTGAATCATCAGACGACCGGAGCTTCGGCCAATGCGGCCTGAATGAAGGGGCTCGGCGGAGCGTTTTTCCT
>JAEUJT010000020.1 GCA_016793525.1 Archangium sp.
CGCCGGTGCCGCGATCGAGGGAATGGCCACGCCCGAGGCGGCGAGCAGCGCGATGCGCTCCTTGGCGAGCCGGCTGGCCGACGACTCCGGCGCGAGCGACTGAATCTCGGCGAACTGCTTCGCGGCGCCATCGTTGTCGCCCTTCAGCTGGAGCAATCGGGCGCGGTGGTACAGGCCCATGCCCTTCATGAAGTCGCTTTTGTTCTCTTTGGCGAGCTGATCGAACGCGGCGAGCGCGTCGTCGTACTTGTTCTGCGCCTCGAAGGCGTAGCCGCGGGCCTCGAGCGCCGCCGGGCGAAGCGGGTCGGTCGACTCGACCGAACGAATGTACTCGTCGAGCAGCGGCATGGCCTCGGCGGCCTTGCCCTGGCGGAGGAGCGCCTGCGCCAACGGCAACGCCGCGCTGAGGGCCGCGCGCTTACCGTCGTTCGCCTTGCGGAACTCGGTGAGCTTGGTCACGAGCGCTTCGTCTTTCTCTTGCTCGCTTTTGAAGGGCGCCTCGTCGGGCGCCGGAGGCACCGCGGGCGGCACCGCGTTCACTTCACGGTTGAGCACGCGCAGCGCGGAACCGAACCCCAGAGTCGCCTTCGTCTCGGCGCGTGAGCTGATCTCGCGCACCACGGCGACCACGCCGAAGATCACGAACACGCCGACAACAGCGAACAGCACCGTGCGGCCGTTTGTCTCGAACCACGGCAGCGCCTGCGCGCCGAGCTTCTGGAACTCATCGGGGGCCTTCAGCTGCTTCTGGTCGTCTTTGTAGGACATGCGCGCGCGGTGTGTAGGGTGATGAAACAGCCATGTCAATCAAGGGTTTGGGCGAGGCTTGCGCTTCCGACGAGCGGCATCGCGGATCGATTGCTCTCTATTTTTGAAACGCTGCCCCTGAGCGGCTCGCTTCTCCTTACCGGGGCGCTCACGCCAGAACAGCCGCAGCGGCACCTTCAGGTCGAAGGTCTTGCGCAGATAGTTCGAGACGTAGCGCGCGTACTGGTCGGGTACGCCGGCGGGCGCGTTGCAAATGAAGGCGAAGCTGGGCGGCGCTGAGCCCACCTGCATCGCGTAGTAGAGCTTCAGCTGCTTGCCGTTGATGATCGGCATCGAGTGTTCGGTGGTGACGTGTTCGATCAGCCGGTTCAGCCGCGGCGTCGGAGCGCGGAACGCCTGTTGGGCGTGCAGCTGCGTGGCGAGCTCGAGCACCTTGGTGACCTTCATGCCCTCCTTGGCGGAGATGAAGACCATCGGCGCCCAGGCCACGAAGGTCAGGTACCACTTGAGGCTCTCGCGGAACGTCTCCTCGCGGGCGGTGCCGCGAACCAGGTCCCACTTGTTGACGACGATGATCAGCGCCCTGCCCTTCTCTTCGGCCAGGCCCGCGATCTTCCGGTCTTGATCGACCCCCGCTTCGGTCGCGTCGAGCACGAGCGCGGTGACGTCGGAGTCTTCGACCGCGCGCAGCGCCCCCAGCACTGAAAACGCCTCGACCCGCTGTGTCACCGCCGACTTGCGGCGAATGCCCGCGGTGTCGACGAGCACCAGATCTCGGTCCTTCCACCTCAGGGCGGAGTCGATCGGGTCACGGGTGGTGCCGGCGATGGGGCTGACGATGACGCGCTCTTCGCCCAGCAGCGCGTTCACCAGCGTCGACTTGCCGACGTTGGGGCGGCCGACGATCGCGATTCGAATCGGTGCGTCGGCGGCGGGCGCCTCGGCCTCGTCGGTCCCCTCCCCCTCGTCATCCTCCTCCTCCACAACCACGTCTTCGGGCGCGATCGGAGGGAGCAGCTTGACGATCTCTTCGCCGAGCTCCGCGATGCCGATGTTGTGCTCGCCCGAGGTGATGAGCGGTTCGCCGAGGCCGAGGCTGTGGAATTCGGCCGGAGCCGTGTGCCGCAGCGCCGGGGTGTCGACCTTGTTCACCACCACCAGCTTGGGGCGGTTCGACTTTCGGAGGAACGAGGCGACATCGCGATCGGCCGACGTGACGCCGACCCGGCCGTCGACGATGAGGACGATCACGTCGGCGGCCTCAACCGCCGCCTGCGCCTGCAACCGAATCTGGGAGGCCAGCTGATCTTCGTCGCCGTCGAGCACGAAGCCACCGGTGTCGACCACCGTCACCGGCCGGTACTCGAGCTCGGTGTCCATGAAGTGGCGATCGCGCGTCACGCCCGGGGTGTCTTCGACGATCGCTCGCTTCCGCCCGATGAGCCGGTTGAAGAGCGTCGACTTGCCGACGTTGGGGCGACCGACGATGGCGATGATGGGGCGGCGAGCGGGCATGGCGCTCTGGCCTGTACCACGGCTCCGCGCTCAGATGAGGGTGAGCGCCAACCACGCGCCCGCGGCCGACGCGACGGGAATGGAGAAGTTGTCGTCGACCCGCACGCTCACCAGCTCGGCGATCGCTCCGGCCAGCGCGGCGGCGGCAGCGACCACCAGCCCGCGAGACGCGCCGAGTTCGGGGTGAAACCCGGAGATCACCGCCCAAGCCACCAGCGCTCCGCTGGCGACGAACGCGAGCGACCCCTCGAGGGACCGCCCGTTGATCAGCTTGTTGCGCCCGTAGCGCCGCCCGATGAACGCGGCGATGGGATCCGCCACGCCGAGAATGGCCACCCCCGCGGCGCAGAGCAGCGGGTTGCGCGTGAGGGTGAGCACCAGCAGCGCCGTCGCGTACCAGGTGGCCGAGTTGATTCTGTACGTCTCGTGCGCGTGGGCCACCGGCCCGAAGAGCTTCATCAGCGCGGTGTTGATCGACGGGCGCCAACGGCGGGTGAGCTCCATGCTCCACCCCGCGACGGCGTACAGCCCGGCGAGCCCGATCAAGATCTCGCTCGAGGGTGACAGCTCGATGATGGCGACCGCGAGCGCCGCGGAGAAGACGTGAAAGAAGCTGCGCGCCCAATTCGTGGGGCGGAGGCTGGGCACGTGCACCCGGTGCGCGCGGAGCGACGCGGCCATCGCCTCGTAGGCTGGCTGCATGCGCTGCTTGAACGCGAGCCACTGACTCTTGAGCTCGGTGGAGTCGCTTTGGAGCGAGGGCCGGGTCTCGTCGAGCGTACCGGCCAGCGGCGCGAGGCGGTGTCGGCCGGTCATGCGCAGCCGCACCTGGTCGAGCGCCGCGGAGTGCTTCGGAGCCGCGTCATCACGCCAGCGAACGGGGTCGATCTCGCTCAACACCCCGTACAGCTGCAGCACCACCGCTTTGTCCTCGAGAAGCTCAGCGCGCATGCCCCACTGTGTAACGAGGCGCACGTCATGGCCGTGTCAGCGATCGTCACCGACGAGTTAGGTCGCGGTGTAACCGAGCTTACGCAGCCCGTCTGGGCGCTCGCTCCATCGAGGCTCGACCTTGATCTGGAGCGAAAGGTACACATTCGCGCCTATCAGGCGCTCGATGGCGTGGCGGGCATCGGTGCCAATGGTTTTGAGCATCTGCCCCTGCTTGCCGATGATGATCGCCTTCTGCGACTCCCGCTCGACGAAGACGCTGGCGTGAATGCGCACCAGGCCGGTCAGCCTGGGGCCCTTCGGCGGGGTGGGCGCTTTCCCACCCTTCTTCGTCTTTCGCTCGGGAGGGGGCGTAAAGCGATCGGTCTCGTCGAAGACCTCGATCACCACCGCGGTGGAGTACGGGATCTCCTGCCGGGTGTGACGCAGCACCTGCTCGCGAATGAACTCGCTGGCGAGCGAGCGCTCTTCTTGATCGGTGAAGACGTCTTCGGCGTAGAGCGGCTGTCCCTCGGGGAGCAGCGGCAGCACCACCGCCCGCAGCGCGTCGACACCTTCTCCTGTCTTGGCGGCGATGGGCAGCACGTCGACGAAGGGAAACGCCTCGCGCCACACGGCGATCATCGGCAGCAGCAGCTTCTTCTTCACCGTATCGATTTTGTTGATGACCAAAATCACCGGCTTCCCCACGCGCTGGAGGCGCTGGAGGATCTGCTTGTTGCCGGGGCCGATCTCCGGAGTGCGATCTTCGCGCAGCCCCTCGGCTTCGATCACCAGCAGCACCACGTCGGCGTCTTCGGCGGCGCCCTGCGCCACGTCGACCATGAAGGCGTTGAGCGCCCCCTTGGCCTGGTGCACGCCGGGGGTATCGACGAACGCGATCTGCCCGTTGGGCACGTTGATCACGCCCAAGATCTTGGTGCGCGTCGTCTGCGGTTTGGGCGAGACGATGGCAACCTTCTCGCCCAGCAGTCGGTTGAGCAACGTGCTCTTGCCGACGTTGGGGCGGCCAATGAGGGCCGCGAAGCCGCTCCGGAACACCCGCGGCGTGCTGTCTCCCCCATCGGTGCCGCTGTCAGTCATGACGTCACGATCACGTTCACGGCGTCTTCGTTCACGGCGTCTTCGAGATCGTCAGCTTCTTCACGACGACATCAGTCTTGGGGCGGTCGCCCGCGCCCTTGGGAATGACATTGGCCACGCGGTCGACGACGTCTTGGCCGCTGGTGACTTCACCGAAGATGGTGTGTCGATTGTTGAGCCACGGCGTCGCGGCGGCGGTGATGAAGAACTGGCTGCCGTTGGTGCCTGGGCCGGCATTGGCCATGGCCAGCAGGCCGGTCTTGTCGAACTTTCGGCCCGACTGGAACTCGTCTTCGAACTTGAAGCCGGGGCCGCCGGTGCCGCGGCCGAGCGGGTCGCCGCCCTGCACCATGAAGTTGGAGATGCAGCGGTGGAAAATCGTGCCGTCGTACAGGGGCACGCCCTTCTGCGCTTCGCCGCTGGCCGGATGCGTCCACGGTTTCTCGCCAGTGGCCAGGCCGACGAAGTTCTCGACCGTCTTCGGGGCGTCTTTCGGGAACAGCCGCACGACGATGGTGCCTTCAGTCGTATCGAACTTCGCGAACAAGTCGTGGCCGGCGCGGGCCTCTTCCATCATTCCCATGGGCGTTCCCTCTGTGTGGTGGTGCGGTGCGGCGGTTTACGGCAAGCGTTCGACGATTTCGATGTGTTTGATGGTGACCGGCGTATTCGGGCGGTCGCCCGGGCCCCGCTCGACGCGGGAGATCGCTTCGACGATCTCGTACCCCTTCAGCACCTCACCGAAGATGGTGTGTTTGCCGTTGAGGTACCCCGGGGTCGAGGTGGTGATGAAGAACTGGCTGCCGTTGGTACCGGGGCCGGCATTCGCCATGGCCAGCAACCCGACGCGGTCGAATGTGCGCCCGCTCTGGAACTCATCTTCGAAGCGGTACCCCGGGTCGCCGGTGCCGCTGCCGAGCGGGTCGCCGCCCTGAATCATGAAGCCGGGAATGACGCGGTGAAAGATCGTGCCGTCGTAGAGCGGCGTGCCCTTGGGCATGGCGCCCTTGGCCGGGTGCTTCCACTCCCGCTCTCCGGTGGCGAGGCCGACGAAGTTCTTCACCGTCTTGGGTGCGTCTTTCGAGAACAGCTTGATCGACACGTCACCCTGCGAGGTGTGGACGATCGCGAACAGCTCAACGCCCGCGGCCGCCTTGTCAGACAACGTGGCGTCAGCGCCCTTGGCCGGACCGCTCTCCGACTTGCAGCCCCCGAGCGCCGCGCAGGCCAGCGCGCTCGCCACCAGCCGGGCGATCATTTCGCCCCCTTCGCGGCCGCAGGCGGCTTCTCGGAGATGGTCAACTTGGTGATCTTCACCTCGCTGACCGGGCGGTTGCCGGCGGCGGTCTGCACGGTGGAGATCGCGACCACCACGTCGTACCCAGACACCACCTCACCGAAGATGGTGTGTTTGCCGTTCAGGTGCCGCGGGGTCGACGTGGTGATGAAAAACTGGCTGCCGTTGGTCGCCGGGCCGCGGTTCGCCATGGCCAGCATGCCCACCTTGTCGAACTTGCGACCCGACTGGAACTCGTCTTCGAACGTGTAGCCCGGGCCGCCCCGGCCGCTGCCCTGCGGGTCTCCACCCTGGATCATGAAGTCGGGGATGACGCGGTGGAAGATGAGGCCGTCGTAGAACCGGCGTTTCTCCTTCTTGCCAGTGGCCTCGTTCGTGAACTCCTTCTCACCTTCGGCGAGGCCCACGAAGTTCGCGACCGTCTTGGGCGCGTCCTTCGCGTAGAGCCGCACCACGATGTCGCCTTGGGTGGTGGAGAAGGTGGCCCACAGATCTTTTCCACTCTGCGCGGCCGAGGTGAACTTGCCTTGGGCCATGGTGCTGCCAGCGAGCACAACGACGGCCACCGAGATCATCGAACGAAGAAGGTTCATACGGGGGCCGGAAGCTACCCCCGGCGACTCCGGCGTCAAGGCGCTTTCGCGTGCAGCATCTCGAGCGTGGCGCGGGCGGCGGCCTGCTCGGCCTCTTTCTTCGAGCGGCCGCTGGAGCGGGCGAACACGTCGGTGCCGATGAGCACCTCGACCTCGAAAATCTTCTCGTGCTCCGGCCCGTGCTCGCGCACCACGCGGTATCGCGGCGCCGCCTTGAGCCGACCTTGCGCGTCTTCTTGCAAACGCGACTTGTAGTCGTGCCCCAGCCGGCCCGCCGCCACGCCGTCGAGCGCCTCGGCGAACACCCGATCGACGAAGGCCAACACCGGGTCCATGCCGTTCGAAAGGTAGAGCGCGCCGACGACCGCTTCGATCGCGTCGGCCAGCACCGAGCTCTTGTCGCGGCCGCCGGTCATCGCTTCTCCCCTGCCGAGGAGCAGCAGATCGCCGAGGCCCAGCCCGCGCGCGATGCGCGAGAGCCCCTCTTCGTTGACGATCAGCGCTCGCAGCTTCGACAGCTCGCCCTCGTCGGCCTGGGGAAAGCGCTGCATCAGCCGCTGCCCGATGACGAGATCGACCACCGCGTCGCCCAGAAATTCGAGGCGCTCGTTGTCGGCGCAGGGCTCGTCTTTGTGCTCGTTGCAGTAGCTCTTGTGCGTCAGGGCGGTGCTTGCGAGTGCCGGGTCGACGAACGTCACCCCGAGACACCGCTCGAGCGCAGTGACCGCTGGCGTTCGGGCGCTCACCCCACCACCTCGACGTGTTCAACGGTCACCTTGAGCAACCGCGCCACGAGCGGCCGAATGCCGGGGAACGCCTCGATCTCGAAGCGCTCGGCCCAGATCTTCCCCCGGGGCCCAGCGAGCAGCCCGCGAAAGGTGCGGCCCTTGAGGCGCGAGGCGACGAAGCGGAGCCGCTCGGTGCCCACCTTCAGCTCGGCCACCACCTCGATCGATTCGCGAGGGGGAATGGTGCCGTCGCCGAAGGCCCTCGCCAGCTGGGCCACGGTGACGCCGAGCTCGAGGAGCTCGGGCGGGGGCAGCTGCGGCGAGACCGCCACGTCGCAGAACATCGCGAAGAGGTAGTCGGCCAGCGCGTGTCTGCTGCGGAATTCGGACAGCTCGAACTGCGTCTGCCCTGCGCTGGTGAGCTCGGTGTCATCGCGAACGCACCGGGTGACGCGGAACTGGCCGCTGCGCGAGGCGCCGAGGGTGAAATGAAACGGTCCGCGCGACACCTCGGCGGTGAGCTGAAGCGTCATCGGGTCGACCTTCGGAGGCACGCCCATCGCCGAGAGCTCGTTCGACCTGCGCTCGAGCTGAAACAGGTGATCTCCCAACGTCTGCACCACCACGTCTTGAAGGTGGTTGGCCGACGTGACGAACGCGAGGTTGATGGGCGGCCCTCCCACGAATTCGGGCGGAGCGACGTAGAGCAGCCGGTCGCCCATGATCGTGAACACCACCCGGTCGATGGTCTGCCGGGTGAGCGGGTTGATCAGAATCGAGCCCGGGAAGACGAGCTCGGCCTCGAGCACGACGTCGTCTTCGCCGTCGCGGACGCGCAGGCCAAGCTCTTCGAGCGATGCGCGATCCATTCGGGGGTGGAGATCACTCCGAGTCGCGCACCGGCGCAACCACGGAAAACATCACTTGAAGACTTCGCGCGAGATGATCGACCGCTGAATCTCGCTCGTGCCTTCGCCGATCTCGCAGAGCTTGGCATCGCGCATGAAACGCTCGACCGGGAACTCGCTGGTGTACCCGTACCCGCCGTGAATCTGCACCGCCTTGTTGCACGCGCGGGTGGCGGCCTCCGAGGCGAACAGCTTCCCCATCGACGCTTCGATGGTGTACGGCTTGCCGGCGTCGGCCAGAGCGGCGGCGCGGTAGACGAGCATGCGCGCGGCGGCGAGCTCGGTCTGCATGTCCGCCAACATCCACCGAATGGCCTGAAAGTCACCGATCGGCGAGCCGAACGCGGTGCGATCTTTCGAGTACTGCACCGAGGCCTGGAGCGCCGCCTCGTGCAAGCCGAGGGAAAGCGCGCCGATGGTGATGCGCCCGCCGTCGAGGATCTTCATGGTGTCGATGAAGCCGTGATCGAGGTCTCCCAAGCGCGACGAGTCGGGCAGCTCGACGTTCTCGAGGTGCAGCTCGGCGGTGTCGGAGCTGCGCATGCCCAACTTGCCGTGAATGGAGCGCGAGCTGAACCCCTTCGCGCCCTTGTCGACGATGAAAGCGGTGATGCCGCGCTGGCGCTTGGTCGCGTCGGTGACGGCGAGAATCACGAACACGTCGCCCACCGTGCCCTGGGTGATGAACATCTTCGAGCCGTTGAGCACCCAGCCGTTGCCCTTGCGCACCGCGGTGGTCTTCATGCCCGACGAGTCAGAGCCGCTTCCCGGCTCGGTCAGGCCCCACGCGCCGAGGAACTCGCCCGTCGCCAGCTTGGGCAGGTACTTCTTCTTCTGCTCGTCGTTGCCGAAGACGCGAATGTGCGAGGTGCCGAGGCCGTTGTGCGACGCCACCGTGAGCGCGAGCGAGCCGTCGTATTTGGCGGTCTCTTCGACGGCGACAGCCACCGCGAGGGAGCCCATGCCCGCGCCTCCGAACTCGGGCGACACGCGAATGCCGAGCACGCCGAGCTGGCCGAGCTCGCGCACGATCTCGAGGGGGAACTTCTCGGTGCGGTCCCACTCGCGGGCTTTGTCTTTCACCCGGCGTTCGCAGAAGTCTTTCACCGTGTTGCGCAGCGCGACGACGTCTTCGGGGAGCGTGAAGTCCATGCGCGTCATCTATCGGCTCTTCCCGCCAAATGCACCTGCTTCGGCCGTTGGCATTGCAACAAAAGACCGACCGTGCTTTTATTGTCCCGTGGGCAAGGGCGAACAGACGCGGCAGCAGATCGTGACCCAGGCGATGACCCTGGTGTCGCAGCGCGGGCTCGAGGGGCTCTCCCTGGGGGCGCTGGCGGAGTCGCTCGACATGTCGAAGAGCGGGTTGTTCGCGCACTTCAAGTCGAAAGATGCGCTCGGCTTGGCGGTGCTGAACGAGATCGTCGAGCAGTTCACCCGCGAGGTGGTGCTCCCCTCCCTCAAGCACCCGCG
>JAEUJT010000068.1 GCA_016793525.1 Archangium sp.
AAGAGGCCGACGGCAAAAAGGGGCCGGCCGACTTCGTGGGCACTCCCGCGTACATGTCGCCCGAGCAGATTCGCGGCGAGTCGGTCGACGGGCGCAGCGACGTGTATTCGGTGGGGGCGATGCTCTTCGAGCTGGTCGCCGGCCGGGCGCCGTACGTCGGTGCCACGCCGCATGAGCTCATCGCCCAGCACACCGGCGCACCAGTGCCTGCGCTTCGAGACGTGGCTCCGACGGCGCAGGTGAGTGACGCCTTTGAAGCGCTGCTGCAGACGGCGATGGCGAAGTCGCCCGACGCCCGCTTTCGCGACGCCGAAGCGATGCGGGTGGCGCTCGAGACCCAACGTCGTGCTTTGGGCATGACCACCAACGACTTCACGCCTGTGCCCGCCGAGCTGCAGGCGCGCATGCTGTCGCGCGAAGACTTTGACCGCTTCGAGCGCAGCCTGCGCCGCCAACGCGTCGTCGCTCCGGTGCTGGCGCTGGCCTTGCTCGTCGCGGGAGGTGTCGGCGTTTGGCAGCTCGCCACCACCCATCGCGCCGACGTTCCATCGAAGGAGGAGGTTGAGCCCAACGACCTGGTGACGCAGGCCACCCGCATCTCGGTGGGCCAACCCGTGCAGGGAGCCATCGGCGCTGCGGGCGGAGGGAACAACGACCGAGACCTGTACGTCGCGACCGTTGGCGCGGGCCGGCACCGCCTGACGTTGAGCGCGGTGCCTGACTTGAACCTCACCATCGAGGTGCTGCAGGTCGAGCGCGAGCTCGACGGCGAGAAACTGCGGCGCCGCGTCTTTCTCGACGACGTGGGCGTCGGCGCTGACGAGCGGCTCGATGGGCTGCACCTCGCTGCCGGCGACGTGTACCTGCGCGTCGAAGAGAAGCCATTTTGCACCGAGCCCAACCGCCCATCGCGAGAGAAGGCCCGCACGCCGTACACGCTTGAGCTGAGCGCGTTGGCGCCGGTCGACGGAGACGTCGAAGCCGAGCCCAACGACACGCCGGGCACCGCGCTGACGCTGAGTACAACTGCCCCGCTGACCGCGTTTGCTGGCCCGAAGCTCGACGACCCGGAGCGCCTGGCCAGCCTGCGCGCCGAAGCGCCGTTCTCGACGTTCGACTGGTTTCGCATCGAGGCGCCCGACGACGCGACGGTGGCCATTGCGCTGATTCCTCCTGAGCGCGGGGCTCTGGCAGTCATCGACGGCGCGGTGCTCGAGGCGTGGCGCCTTCGCAAGGCCCAGTCGACGCCACAGCGGCCCGCTCCGCCTCCTCCGCAGCCGGTGGTGGTGCGGGCACCGACGGTGCTGACGCTGAAGCCGGGGACTGGAGGCGTACGGCGCGTACGCGTCGTGACTGCGCTGGAGACGCTGACGGGGGCGACCTATCAGCTGGCCGCCATCACCGATGGACCTGGAGGGACCGGCGCCGTGGCAGCGCTCGCCCGGCAGCAGACCGTGGAGATGCAGCGCAAACTGGTGCTGGACGCGGCGCGGAGTGTGTTCTCAACCGGCGAAGCGCGAGAAGCGCTGCGTGCGACGGTCAATGAGTAGGCGCCACCCTTCAGGCCGCGAAGAATGGCGCACTCGCGGGCGTCAGCTGGCGCTGGTTCATCGACCCGGCCGTGCGCACGTTGGAGGCATCTCGCGTCGAGGGCGGGCCGTGGCTGCAGGTCGAGGCGAGCTGCAGTTCTCGGCGAGGGTGGAGCCCTCACTCGCCCGACGAGGAGTCAGCGAGCCGTGAGTCGCGCGTACACGTCGCCCGAGCCCGCCAACAGCGGGAGTGCGTCGAGCTGCGCTGTTATTTCTTCGGCGGTGCACCAGGTCGGCGTCGCCCAGCGGGTGGTCTCCACTTCGGAGCGCCGAAACTCGTAGCGACCGAGGGTCTGAAGCCGCGCCACACACGCCACCGCGCGGGCCTTCGCCACGGGGATGTATTCGAACGACAGCGCCGGCAGCGGGCGCGACAGGCCGTTGAGCACATCGAGCTCGAAGCCCTCGACGTCAATTTTGCAGAAGTCGGGCACGCCGTATTTCGCCACCAGCGCATCGAGCGTCGTCACCGGCACCTCGCAGCGCGTGTCCCAGGTGATGTCACGAAACCGTGGATCCGCGCGCACCTCGTCGACCCAGCTCGTCGAGAGCGAAGAGACCGTCGGAGTCGCGCGGCTCACCTGCAGCGTGGCGGTGCCCTCCGCCGCGCCAACTGCGGAGGCGAGGATTGTGACAGCTGAGTTGCTTCCGTACAGCCGTTGCAACAGCGCGAAAAACAGCGGCTGCGGTTCGAGGGCGACGACGCGCGCGCCGAGCTGGGTGAAGGTGCGAATCCGATCTCCCACGTGCGCGCCGAGATCGAAGCAGAGCCCACCTGGAGGGACGAAGGCGCCGTAGAACGCCCTCCGCCGCGGCACGCGCCACACCTGGCCGTAGTAGGTGACCAGCGACCGCGCGATGCCCCAGGCCTCGCTCAACCGCACGCCGTCACCACCGCGCGCGCACACGCGTCCCACGACGACAGCTGCCTGGCCACCCGCGCCGCGGCGACTTCACAGCGTTGGCGCTCGACAGAATCGGTCAGCATCACCTCGAGCGCGTGGGCCATGGCCTCCACATCGTCGCGCGCGACGAAGCGCCCTGCCCCCTCGGCCGCAGCGAGGGGAAATACGCCGCCGCGCGTCCAGCTCACGAGCGGCACGCCGCACGCCAGCGCCTCCGCCGCGGCCAAGCCCCACGCCTCCGTATACGACGTCGACACCAGCGCCGCGCACGACGCGAGCGACGTCACCACCTGCGTCAGCGGAACGTGGCCCGCAAACTCCACGCGCGCCTCGAGGCCCAGCGCCGCGCGACGCGCCACCACCGACTCCGCGTAGGGCACGTCGCGATCGAGCCCGCCCAGCCACGTGGCTCGCCACGACCGATGTGGCGCACGCCGGTGGAGCGCAGCGAAGACCTCGAGCGCCTCGAGCACGCCCTTGTGCGGCAGCAGGTGGCCGACGCCGAGAATTTCAGCTCGCGGCGTGCGCACCGGGCGCGCGATGTGATCAATGCCCGGCACCGCCACCGTCACCCGCGGAGGAAGATGAACCACCGCCGCCGTCTCAGTGCGCACCGATTCGCTGACGAAGACCACCGCATCGAGCGCGTCGAAGAACCGCTGCTGCACCTCGTCTCGCCGAGGTGTCATGTGCACCAGCCCCACCCGCCATGCGCGCAGCGACGCGAGTGCATCGACCACCAGCGGCGCCGCGAGCCCATCGACGAGCACCGCCGAGGAGCCTGCGAGTGCCTTCACCTCGAGCGCTCCACGGAGCGACACCACGTGCACGTCGACGAGCCGCCGCAGCGCGTGCACGAGCTGCGCATCATAGAGGTAGCCGCCCGACGCAGGGCCCACCGCAGAGGCCTCCGCCGCCGGGGCCGGCCACACCACCGTCACCTTCACGCGAGCCGCACTTTGAAGCTGGCCCACGCGAGGTCGTGCTCCCACACCACCACGGTGAAAGCCTCGGGACCTTGCCCCATCAGCGATGGCTTCAGCCGCGACGCGATGACCTCGGCGAAGCGCTCGACGCTCGGGTTTTTTCCCTCGAAGCCCGGCTTCTCATTGAGCGACTGGCCGCGAAACTCGTCACACACGACGTCGAGCTGCTTCTCCAACACCGAGATGTTGAACAGATACCCGTGGCCATCGAGCTGGGTGCCCTGACACACCACCTCGAGCAGGTAGTCGTGGGAGTGGTGCTCGTTTTCGGCCCCGAAGTCTCCGCCGAACAAGTGGTGAAACGCCGTCACGCGCCGACGAACTGCGACTTGGAACATCACGCCTCCAGAGGTGGGTAGGTCAGCACGACCTGGAGACACCCCGGCGGTGACTCGTCGAGCACAGCGAAGGCTTCAGCACAGCGAGCGATGGGCACCCGGTGCGTCACCAGCGGCTCCAGCGGCAGGCGCTGCAGCCACGACATCGCCACCGCCATTCTCCGCGCCTTGTCGAAGCGGCCGGCGAGCGCGCTGGAGATGGTGCTGACGTTGCTGAAGTGAATCGACTGGTGCCTGCGGTGTGCGCGGGTGCCGAAGTGAATCGGCGCGGCGCGGCTCCCGTACCACGAGCCCACCACCACCCGGCCTTCGCGGCGGCACAGCGAGAGCGCGGTCTCCAGCACCTCGGGGCGACCGGAGAGCTCGTAGGCGAGATCGACTCCGTCTTCGCTCGGCGAGGCGCTCGGAATGCCACACAGCGCGCGTGCGGAGGCGAGCCGGTCAGCGCGCGGGTCGAGGTACGTCACCGCTCCGAGCCCCAGTC
>JAEUJT010000071.1 GCA_016793525.1 Archangium sp.
GTCTGACTTGCCGTCGCCGTCGGCGTCGTCCGTGTACGCCAGCGTCTTCCCGTCGTCGGTGTACGCCACCCACACGCTGCACCCACACCCGCACCCGCACCCGCCGCCTTCTTCTTTCGGCGCACCGCACTCGGTGCCCAGACATTCGGGGTTGTCTTGCTGGCCGCCGCCTGCCTGCGCAAATGCCGGCGCCCCCACCATCACCGCCACACTCGCCAGCCCAATCAAATTCAACCGTTTCATATGTGAACTCCTCAGTGTTTGAGCTTCGAGAACCTGAACGCGAAGAAGCATGAGCAACAGGTGCGCCAGTGGATCAGCGAGCTGCGATCTCAGCCGGTTGCGAATTGGCCGCGTTCACCTTCGGCGACTCTACCCCTCAAACGAGCGTGGGGTGCAGCCTACATTCACGGCGCCGATGTGCGCTCAGTACCCACTCACGAACGCGTCGTTGGAGAGCACGATGGGCCCCTTCGGGCGCTTGGTCGCGGGCGGCGTAAAACGCACAGGCTCGATGAGGAGCGACCCGATTCCGGTGCCGCGCGGGTCATTCTCTCGACCGACCTGAAAGTAGACGTACAGATCGTTGGTGCCCTTCTGAATGATGAGCCCGGTGCCGTTGGGCGCGGGGCGCTTCAGCGTGTCGACCAAGCCGACGTTGAAGATGCTCAGGTCGTAGCAGGGGCGCCCGTCGACGGTGGGGTCGGCGTCGCGAATGAAGTAGCCGTAGCCTCGCTCCTGCTGAAAGGCGATGTCGGCGGACAGCGGGTCGCTGTGCTTCTCGATTTCTCCGATGTTCGACACGCCGTCGCGGTCGTCGTCGGACAGGTCGTCGGCGATGAGCGGGTTCGTGTTGCCGAGCACCTCGACGAGATCGGGCAGCGTGTCTCCGTCGGAGTCGGCGATGCACGCGTCGGTGCCCAGCACGCGCTCTTCGCAGTCGTTGAGGCGGTCGGCGTCTTGGTCTTCGGCCACCGAACAGCCCGCAATGCGGTTCTGATTCACCGGGTCATTCTGCGGCGGGAGGCCCATTTTGAGCTCAACCCCGTCGCCCAACCCGTCGCCGTCGCTGTCGAGGAGCGTCGGATCTGTCCCGATCTCTTGCTCCTGCGCGTCGGTGAGCCCGTCGCCGTCGCTGTCGACCAACAGCTCGCCGTCGCGCGACACGGCGTTGCGGTTGAAGGCGATGAGCCGCTTCAAAATGAGGCCGGTCTGCAGCGACGCGTAGTTCAGGCCGACCAGCGTGCCCTTCACTTGCCCGGGGCTCGTCTCGCGGAGCTCGGTGCCACCGGCGCGGGCGATGGCCGCGGCCTGGAAGCGCGTCAGCACGTCGGGCGTCGAGCGCACGTACACCGGCTGAATCTGCACCTGCCCCGCGTTGTAACGCTTGGCCAGGTTCTTCACTTCTTCGGTGACGCGCCCGAGCTCACATGCGTAGCACTCCGGGTTGGTGGCGCCGAACATCTGGCAGCTTGTGTCGAGCCCGGCGTTGAACGCGGGGTTCTCGCAGCTCGTGTCGGGGCTGGTGATGATCAGCACCACCAGGTACCTGGTGCGCGCGACCTGGCCGCGACACGCCGTCTGCATGTCACCGCTGATCAAGCTCTGCGCGAGCCTCAGCGCGGCTCGCTGCGAGACCGGGCCCGCCTCTTGGTACGACGCGTAGCGGGAGAGCGCCATGTTCAGCGCGTCGGTGTCGCGGGTGAAGCTGCCCTGAAGGCCGGTCGCCACCGAGTGGTGCGCAGCCAGCGCGTACGAGCGCGCCGGGTTCGAGTTCTGTGACACGACGTCGGTGAGCCCGTCGATGATCTCGCCCACCAGCGCGCGGTCGCTCCCTGCCCCGCCCTGCACCGCGAACAGCACCTTCACCGGAAACGAGTCGCCGGCGGCGAGGGGCACGCAGACAGTGCCGTTGAACTCCATGCGATCGGGGCCCGACGGGCCGCCGTTGCCAGCGGCATAGAGCCCCGCATCGGTACAGCTGCCTGCCACGACGAAGAGAACGAGCCAGCGGATCGAACGCATCAGACCACCACCTTACAGGGACATGACGTACGCGAGCAGATCGTTCCGCTCTTGAGGTGACAACGTGTCGGCGCGCCCGTGTGCAGGGGCCCACTGTTCGACGGCCACGCGGAGCGGGAAGCGCGTCGCCACCCCGAGGCTCTCGTCGGCGCGCACCTCGAGGCCCGCGAGCCCCGTCGTGAGCATGGGGAACACGTCCCATGCTCCGAGGAGCGACGGCGTGCCGAAGCCGCGGAACAGCCCGTTCTGCAGCTTCTCGCGCAGCGGCGTGACGTGCGGCGTGCCGACATCGAGGAACTGCGCGCGCGTGCCGGGCGATTGGTCCAACGTGAAGAGCGGCGACGGGTGACACTTCGCACAGCCTGCTTTTCCCTCGAACAGCGAGAGACCGGCACGAGGACTCCCCGTCGTACCATCGGGCAGCTCGAGCGATTCCTTCGGAGCGCCGTCGGCTCCGACGAACGGGTTCGGCAGCGTGGCGATGGCCGAACCGAAGATGGTGAGGGCTTCGATCTCCTCCGGCGACGGGTTGGGGTTGTGGTACCGGTTGCGCCCACCCACCACCTTCATCGTCTCGCCCATGCTGTGCGTCGACGCGGGCGTGAAGTACGGCGGCGTCTCGAGGCTGCCCCGCACCGTCGGAGACCGGTAGATGCGCAGCGGCATCGTCTTCTCGAAGAACATGCCCTCGGTGTGACCCTCGAGATGGCACGCGTCGCAACTCATCGCGGTGCGGCCCAGGTCGGCGAAGTACAACACCTGCCCCATGCGGCGCGCGCGTTGACCGAGCGTGTCTCCAAGCGCGAGTTGCCCCACCACCGTCACCTTGCCCGCTTTGGCCTGGCTCACGTCGAGCGTCGCCAGCGTGCCGGTGAAGCGGTTCAAGACCCGCAGCGTCTTGCCATCACCAGAGAGGAGCAACGCCTTCGGCCCGGAATGACTCGACACGCCGGCTCTGCCCTTCACCCCGTAGTCTTCCACCGGGCGAGCGCGGGGGAAGGTGTCGGGAGGCTGAATCGGCACCTCGTGCACCTGGGCGGTGGCGGCGCTCGCGTCTGACTGTACGAGCTTCGCGACATCGAGAACGCGCACCAGGCCCAAGCCGATGTCCGCCACGTAGAGAAGGCCACGCGCATCGTCGACCGCCAACCCTTCAGTCACGCCGGCGCCGAACCCGAGGTGGCGCACCCACCCCGACGCTGGGTCGACGACGCCGACGCCGCCGTTCATGCTCACCTCCATCTTGTCGGGGTTGGGGCCGATGTTGGGGCCGATGCTCGAGACGAACAGCCGCTTGGCCCGCGCGCTCACCGCGAAGGCCCGCGGCGCTTTGCCGTTCATCACATACGCGTCGTATTTCTCGGTGGTGCCGCCGACGATGGGCGTGCCCGGCTTCGGCTGGATGCTCCTCAGCACCGTGCCCGTCGCCACGTCGAGCACCTCGATGTTGCCCGTTTGAAGCGAGCCCACCGCGAGACCCGAGCTCGTCAACGCCAGGCTGCGCGGGTTGGGGTCGACCATCGCCGTCCACTGAACTGCTCCCGTGCCGAGGTGAATCGCGGTCACCGCGTCGCGAACCGAATCGGCGACGAAAGCCACCTGGGTGCGCGGGTCGATGGCCAGGCCCGACGCGCCGAGGGGCGCCGGCACCGAGCGCACCAGCGTTCCGTCGACGCGCAGCAAGCGCAGTGAGGGTTCAAAGATGTGGGCCACCACAAACCATTCTGTACCCGACGGCTCGCGCCAGACCGCGATCGCCGAAGGCCCGTCTCCGCCGCCGAGGCGCTCGACCGCCTGCCGCTGGAGATCGACCCGCAGCACGGAGTCGTCGGTCCCCGACACCACCATCAGCACCTTGCCGTCGGACGAGGCGGCCATCGCGGTGAAGTCGGGGAAACCCACGTCGTTGATGATGCGGAGCGGCACCTCGCCGGCGAGACCGACGACGGAGGTCGTCACCTGAAGCTCGGCCGCCCCGCCGGTTCCCACACCCGCCGGGAGCCGCGTGTAGGCGTGCGTGGCATCGAGCACGGTGAGCGGGAGATCAACATTCACCGGAGCGCCGACATGGAGTGTCATGCCCGCCCGGAGGCCCGTCCCTACGACCGAGAGCGGCTGCGACGCCTGGTTCGATACGAAGCGCGGCCCGATGGAGCTGAGCTGCGCGGCCGTCGGCCCCGCGTCGGGCGGCGACGGAACGGCGACCGGTGGGGAGGTGTCTCGGCTTCGACACGCCGCAAGCACCATCACACCGAAGGCGAGGGACACATGTCGATGAATCACGGTGCGCTCCAGTACCACATGGGGGAAGTGACACCCCCAGATCGTGGGGTCTACCCCTCGGAAAATGCTGCTCCGCGCGCCTACATCACTGGTGTGATTGCCTTGACCTTTCGGCACGCCGCTGGCTTAAGTCGCCGAACTCCTATGCGCTCGATCATGTCTGCGCTCACCGCGCTGTTCATCATCGGTGCCAGCGTCGCGGAAGGGGCTCCGAAGCGTCGTGGAGCAGCTCCGGCACCGGCTCCGCGTGCGGCACCTGCTGCGGCCCCCACTGCTGCACCGACGGCCGCGCCTGAGGCCGCGTCTCCCGGCGGTGGAGGCGGCGAGGCCGGCGGCGGGGCACCCGGTGTCCGCGGCCCCACGCGCATCGACTTCGACGACCGCCTCATTCAGGGCCAGTCGAACAAGTCCGGCTCCGTTTATTTGTACGATCGCAAAGAGCTGAAGATCCGCTCGATGATCAAGAAGCGCGAGAACTTCCGCGACGAGATCATCGGCTCGCTCTACGACAGCTAAAGACCTCTCGAATGCCCTCGACCCCAACGCTGCGTCCTTGTGCAGTTCCGTGCTGGAGCCCCCTGCGGCCCGGGAGCGCCTGGTGAGCACACAGCCAGCGGTTCTGCAGGTTGTCATCCTGCGCGACGGGTTGCTCGTCGGCACCGAGGTCTTCGTGCCCGGGCAGTACACGCTCGGCTCGAGCCCCGACTCCGACCTCCGGCTCGATGACGCGGCCGTCGCGGCGGCGCACGCCATCGTCCACTTCCAGAACGGCCGGGCCGCGATTCAAGACGCCGGCACGGGCGCCGTTTTCGTCAACGGGCACCGGGTCAACGCGTGCGAAGTGCGCCCCGTCGATGAGGTCGCCTGCGGCCCCTTCACCCTCAAGCTGCGCGTGCTGGCCCAGAAAGGCGCGGTCGCCAAGCCGGCCCCGACCTCCGAGGTCGCCGCGGTGTTGAACGCGCAACCGAGCGCGCCGCAGCAGCCGCCCAAGGCCGCCCGGTTGGCGTCGGTCGCGCCCTCGGTGGCGCCGGTGGCCAAAAACGCGGCCACGGTCGTTTCATCGCGCCGAATGAGCGCCGCCCCCCAGGTGGCGCCTCCCGCATCACGGCCCGCCGCGCTGATTCCCGTCGAGTCAGAAGAGGTCAAGACCGACAACATGCCGGTCGACCGCGCGCTGCTCGCGGAGAGCGCCGCTCAGGCCATCGACGCGCTCGACGAAGCGCAAGCGGCGACGGCCACCACGCGCCCGTCTGTCCCCGCACTCCAAGAGCGCCCGTCGACCCCGACACCCGCGCCGGTGGTGGCCAAACCCGCGGCGCCAAAACCGGCGGTGCCGGCACCGTCGGCTCCCGCGGCCGCGGCCCAAGCACACCCGCGCCCGGCGGCGAAGGCCCCTGCCCCCGCTCCCGCGGCCAACCACGGGCACCGCGCCGGGCATGGAGCGAAAGCCGCTCCCCGCACGCGCTCCCCTCAGCCGCTCATCATCCCCAAGACCGACGGCAAGGGGGCGCCGCACCTGTTCGTCGAGTCGTATTGGGGCGACATTCGCCGCGACGCGAAGTCGTTCTCGCGCATCGACAAGAAGAAGAAGCTGATCGCCGGTGAAGCCGACACCGCGCAGCTCCCGCTCTGGGGCTTCAAGATCGAGAAAGACTTCGTGTTCGCCGAGCAGGCGGGAGACAATTTTCGCGTCTACGTGCCGCCGCAAGCGACGGTCGAGCGCATCGCGCAAGACGGCAAGTTCTACCCGGTGCAGCCCGACGCCCTCGAGGTCGGTCCCGGCCAGCGCCGCTGCCTGACGCTGTCGACCGGCCACGCGGTGCGCTTCATCGGCCAAGACGACAAGTCGATGGTGGCCTACGTGCAGGCCCCGCTCCCGCGGCCGTTCGTCAACCCGCTCAAGGGTCTGCCCTGGCTCGCCATCGGCAACCTGGTGGTGCTGGGCGGCGCATTCCTCACCTTTGCCATCGCCTTCAACAAGCCGGAGACGGCCGATTTTCAGGGCAAAAACGTGGCGCCGGTCGCGGTGCGGTTGATCGCGCCTCCGAAGCCCGAAGAGAAAAAGAAGATCGAAGAGAAGATCAAGCAGATCAAAAAAGAGAAGCCGAAGCCCGAGCCCAAAGTCGCTGAGAAGCCGGTGATGAAGCAGGTCGCGCCGGAGACGAAGAAGGCGCTCAAGACGCTCGAGAAGCTGACCGCCAAGGGCGCGGCGATGAAAGACCTGTTGGCCGCGGTCGACAAGCTCGGGAGCGGCCCCGGCGCGAAGAACGCCAAGAACGACTTCAAGCTGTCTGGCCTCATCGGCAAGGCGCCCATCGCCAGCGCGGGCATCGGCACCTTCGGGCTCGGCGGCGGAGGCGGCGGCGGCATGGGCATCAAGGGCGCTGAGCTGCTGCGCGGCAAGGGTGGCGCGGGCATCGGCGCGCTCGGGGCGGGCCGCATCGGCAAGGGCGCGGTCTCGGGCGCGGTGACCCACGCCGTGTCGCGCAGCGTCGGAGCGCAGGGCCTGATCGACAAAGAGGCGGTGGCCAAGGCCATCAACTCCCACCTCGCCGAGGTCTCGAGCTGTTACGAGCGCGCGCTGCTGAAGGAGCCCGGCCTGGCCGGCAAGATCGTGCTCGAGTGGCAGATCACGACGTCGGGCGGCGTCGGCTACGCGAAGACCAAGTCGTCGACGATGCGCAGCGCGGCCGTCGAGTCGTGCATCATCTCGTCGCTGAAGACGTGGAAGTTCCCCGCAGCGAAGGGCGCGGGCGTCGTCATCACGTACCCGTTCATGTTTAATTCCGTCGGGTACTGAAGCGTCGGGTGGGGTTCTCGTTTTTCACCTCCGCTCGCGCTTTTGGAGTACGTGCATCGCAGCGTTTTTCGGAAAACGCCGGGTTCTTTCGCCACGCGAAAGTGCGGGGAGGAGTGACGTGCGCAGCCTCATTCTGATGGTGGCAGTGATGACGTCGGCGTCTGCGTTCGCGCAGGCCGACGAGCTCGAAAACCCAGGCACCGTCTCGGCCGTGCAAGAGCGTGCGTACCGCATGCAGCACGAGCTGAACCTGTCGCTCGGGGTGCTCCCGCTCGACGCGTTCTACAAGGGCTACTACGCGCAGGTGGGCTACGTCTTTCACTTCACCGACACGTTCGCGTGGCAGGTAGGCCGAGGCGCCTACGCGTACGCCGCGCGCACGGGCCTGCGCGAGCAACTCGAGCGCGACTTCGGCGTGCTCCCCACCGCCTTCGACGAGGTGCAATTTTTCGTCGGCAGCGACCTGATGTGGAAGCCGCTCTACGGCAAGCTGTCGGTGATGAATCGGTGGGTGCTGCACGGCGAGATGTACCTCCTCGCCGGAGCCTCGGTGTTCCGCTTCACCAACGCGTTTCGCTTCGGCCCGAACCTCGGCGGCGGGGCGCGCGTGTTCATCAACAAGTACGCGAGCATCCGGTTCGACCTGACCGACAACATCGTGCTCCCCACCGGCGGCGCGACGAGCCTCATCAACGTGATGACCATTACGTTGGGCTTGGGCATCAACTTCGGCGGCACTGAGTAACGGAGCGCGACCCATGCGATGGGCCTTCGTAGGTAGCCTGTGCGCCGCGCTCTGTGCGTTCGCGCAACCCAAGACCGACCCGGTGACGGGCGACGCGGTGAAAAAAGACGCGCCACCAGCCGCTGCGACTCCGACTGCGCCAACCGCTGCGGCGCCCGCGCCAGCGACCGATGGCGGCGCTGCCATCGCCGCGCCCACCGTGGCCACCGCGCCGATCAACGCGGCCGCCCCGGTGGCGGTTCCAGCCCCAGCGCCGCGCAAAATCGACCCGAAGCTGTTCGACGACGCGCTCAACGACTTCTTCGCCGGGCGCACCAAAGACTCGGCGGCCAAGCTGTTCGACTACACGGAAAACGTGCCCTCCACCGACGAGAACTACGCCTGGGCACAATTTTTCCTCGCCAAATCGCTCATCGACTTGAAGCTGCGGCACGCGGCGGCGGTGTACCTGGCCCGCATTGCGCGTGAGCGCACCAACCCGGCGGTGCTGCCCAAGGCGCTCGAGGCACTGCAGAAGTTGACCGACCTGCCCCACGACGAAGTGATGATCGACGAGCAGGTCTTCGGCGCGCTCGATCTCGGCTTCCTCCCCGAGGAGGTCGCCGGCTACGCGCACTACCAGCAGGGCCTGGTCGACCTGCGGGTCGGCAACGAGCGCTGGGCCACCATGCACTTCGCCAAGCTCCCCGAGGGCGGCGTCGAGGCCTCGCGCGCGAAGTACGCGATGCTCGTCACCCGCCTCAAGCAGTCGAAGCGCGACGTGCCGAAAGACATGGTCGACCAGTTCTTCGAGCTGGCGAAAGACGAGAAGCTGACGCTCGAGGCGCGCAACGACGCGATGCTGGCGGTGGCGCGGCTCCGCTACGAGGTGCAAGACTTCAAGGGCGCGCTCGAGGCCTACGCGATGGTGAAGCTGCCGCCACTCGACCCGGGCCGCGCGTCGCTCTACCTCGAAGAAGCGTGGACCCGGTACCAGCTCGG
Organism: Archangium sp.; assembly: GCA_016793525.1. Next base: position 8,835 of record JAEUJT010000071.1, read on the forward strand.
GCAGATCCACGCGGCGATGGGTATTCTCACCACCCTCGACGCGCCGTCGTTCCGCGAAGAGTTCCTCCCCGACAAGTACCTGCTCAAGGCGTTGGTGTACCGCGACCTGTGCCACTACCTGCCGGCGAAGCGTTCGGCGAAAGAGCTGACCCGCCGCTACGCGGAGTCGCTCGACGCGATTCGCGAGCGCGAAGATCTGACCAAAGACCCGCGCCTCCTCCGCGCCGCGGCTGCCCGGGGCTCGACCAAACGCGCGCGCCTGTTCCTCGAATCGCTCGAGCACGAAGGAGAGCGGCTCGGTCGCTTCGCCGGCACCTTCGGCGAGCGAATGTTCGGCTACATGACGCGGCTCTATGACCTGGCCCGCGCCGAAGGCGTGCGCGTGTACCAAGACCGGCTCCACGACGCGGTGCGGGTCGAGGCCGACAAGCTGCTCCGAGCGGCGGAGCAGGTGCGGGTGATGGAATACGAAGTGGGTCTCAAGCTGTACGAGCGCATCAAGAAGGGCTCAAAGCTGGTGGCGCTCATCGAAGAGGAGCCGCTGCAGGCGTCGCAGGTGGCCTTCAAATTCACCGACGAATACTGGAATGACGAGCTGCGCTCGTACCGCTTCTCGCTCAAGTCCCGCTGCATCGAGGAGACGGCGCGATGAGTGCACTGCTCCCTGCCCTGCTGGTGACGTCGCTGCTGGGCCAGCTGCCCAATTCGTCGCTCGAGAACCCGCTCGAGACGCGCAAGCGCGAGAAGCAAGACCTGATCGACAAGCTTCGCCGCGACATCTTCAAGGTCGACCGCAGCCTGGGCGAGACAGAGAAGCTCATCGCCAAGAGCCGCAACGCGCCGTACCTGCCTGACCTGCAGTTCCGGCAGGCCGAGCTCTACGTCGAGAAGAGCCGCTACGTGTACTTTCTCCAGGCCGAGACGCGACCTGAGGGCCAAAAGGGCGCGCTCGTCTCTCCGGAGACCAAGCTGCTGAAGCAGAAGGCGGTGCAGATCTACAACCGCATTTTGCGCGAGTTCACCGACTTCAAAGACTCCGACAAGGTGACGTTCTACCTGGCCCACGAGCAGCGCGAATTGGGCGAGTTCGACAAGCCGGTCGAGGCGAACATGCTCAAGACGTTGGGCGACTTGGTGCGCAAGTACCCGAGCTCGCCGCTGCGCATGGAGGCCGAGCAGATCCTCGGTGACTACTGGTTCGACAAGGCCGACCTCAAACAGTCTGAAGATCACTTCAAGGCGATTCTCGACGCGCCCGCTTCGGCCGTGCACGACCTGGCCCGCTACAAGATGGGGTGGATTCGCATCAACCAGCAGAACCACAACGACGCGGTGAACTACTTCGAGGCGGCGGCGGCCTCGGCTCCGGTGGCCGGCGTCGACGTCACCAAGGCGCTCAACGTGAAGCGCGAGGCGCTGCTCGACCTGGTCTACAGCTACACCGAGGCGCGGCCACCAAAGGGCGCGATTCAGTACTTCGAGAAGCTGTCTGACTCGCGGGCCACCTTTTCGTTGGCGCTCGACAAGCTCGGCAACCGCTACTTCATCAAGCAGCAGTTCGAGTTCGCGATTCCGGCGCTGCGAAAGCTGCTCGAGATTCAGCCCGACCCCGAGCTCGAGGTGGAGCGCGTCGAGAAGCTCTACGACTCGATCAAAGCCGCCAAGGGCAAGGTGCAGCCGAAGGCCGAAGACGTGGCGTACCTGGTGCGCGCGGCGGTCGACGTGAAGAAAGACCCGACCAAAGACGAGCCGAGCCGCAAGAAGGTGCTGATCGAGCTCGAAGAGATGGCGCGCGACCTGTCGACCACCATTCACGTGCAGGCGCAGAAGAAAGAAGACAAGGCGCTCTACGTCGAGGCGGCGGCCGCCTACGACCGGTACCTCAACCTCTTCCGCCCCAAGCAGTACGCCACCGCGATGATGCAGAACCGCGCCGACGCGCTGTTCGCCGCCAAGCGCTTCCCCGAGTCGGCGCGCCAGTTCGAGGAGCTCGCGCTGTACCTCGAGGCAGGCAAGCCGCCCCCGGCCGGCGCGGACAAGAAAGACGCGCCCACGACAGACGCGAACAAGGTCGACGTGGCGAAGGAGAAGGACGCGAAGCCACCCGAGGCCGCCAAGCCGACCGAGAAGAAAGACCCGAAGGCACCGGCGCCAACGAAGCTGGCCTCGGTGGCGTCGGTATCCCCCGGGCTCGTGTCCGAGCGCACGCTGAGCGACACCAAGACGCACGACGAGGCGCTCTACGGGGCGCTCCTCTCGCACTACTCGTCGCTCAAGCCCGGCGAGGTCGAGAAGCTGAACGCCTTCGAGGTGGCCGACGCGCGGCAGGCGCTGAAGCTGCTCGGCGCGCAGTTCATCGCCCGTTACCCGAAAAACGAGCACGTGCTCGAGGTGAAGTTCAACATCGCCCGCGCCTTCTATGAAGACGGCGACTACAAAAAATCGTCGGAGCTCTTCAGGGAGTTCGCGCTCGCGCACCCCGAGAACAAAGACGCCATCGTCGCGGGCAACCTCTCGCTCGACTCGCTGCGCCAGCTGAACGACTTCAAGGCCATCGAGGAATACGGCAAGGCGTACCTCGCCTCGAACCTCCCCGCGGGCTTCAAGGCCGACGTGCAGCGCATTCTCACCGCGTCGAAGACCGAGGCGCTGGGCGAGCTCGCGCTCAAGTCATCAGAAGAGACGGGCGACGTCGTCACCGGCTTGCTCAAGGTGGCCGACGAAAACAAGGGCCAGGAGATCGGCGAGAAGGCGCTGTACGGCGCGTTCTCCGCGGCGCGTGAGAAGCGAGAGCTGCGCAAGGAGCGCGAGATCGGCGAGCGCTTCATGAAGGAGTACGCCAAGTCGCAGTACGTCTCCGACGTCATTCTCACGTTGGGCCGCCACGCCGCCGAGGCGGGCCGCTTCCAAGATGCGGCCGGGTACTACGAGCAGATGGGCAAGATGTTTGCGGGCGACGCCACCGGCCTCGACTCCCTCATGGCCTCCGCGCGGCTGCGCATGGCGATGGGCGACAACACCGGCGCGGTGAAGGTGCTCGAATCGATGGTCGACCAGGCGGGCGCTCGCAAGGCCGAGGTGCTGGTGCTGCTGGCCCAGACGGCGATGAAGATGAAGCAGACCGGCAAGGCGCGGGCGACGGCCGAGCAGGTGCTGAAGATCGACAAGGTGAACGCGGCGGCGGCGGCGATCATCGCCGAGGTGGCGTCGAACACGCCGGGCGAGAAGACCGAGCCGCTCATCGCGATGATGACGCCGGTGGCCAACGCGCAGAACGCCGGCGGCGACGATGTGTCGAAGGGCCTCTGGTACATCGCCGAGATGCTGTACCGGCAGTTCAAGGCGATTCCGAACGACAAGGTCGAAGACAAGATCGCCGCGCTGCAGCAGCTCCAGGGCATCTACCAGCAGGCGGCGAGCATGGGCTCGGCCGAGTGGGCGGTCGCCTCGCTCTGGCGCATCGGCAACAGCCTGGCGCACATCGCCGACGTGGTCGACGCGACCGCGGCTCCGGCGGGCCTCAAGCCAGCCGAGCTCGAGCAGTTCCGCGCGGCAGTGAAGCAGCAGGTCGACCCGCTCAAGCAGCAGGCCGACACCACCTTCGAGACGTGCCTCTCCCGCGCCGACAGCCTCGAGGTGTTCACCGCGGCGGTCATCGGGTGCCGCAAGAAGACAGAAGAGGCCTCGTCGCCGCTCCGCGGGCCGCCAGCCGAGCGCCCAGTGGCGAACGCCGAGGAGCTGCACAAGAAGGCCGAGACCAACCAGGCCGCGGGCGACTTCGAGACGTTGGGCGTGGCGTACCTGGGTGGCTTCCAGGTGAACAACGCGATTCTCAACCTCAACCGAGCGCTCGAGCTCGAAGACAACCGCGCCTCGACGCACTCCGCGCTGGGCTACGCCTTTTTGCTCAACGGCGACGCCAACGCCGCACGCGCCGAATACGGCCGCGCGCTCGAGGCCGACCCGACCTACGACAAGGCCCGCGCCAACCTGGCCGCGCTGCGCTGCCGCTTCCTCGACGTCGAGGGCGCGAAGCGCGAGGTGGCGGTGCTGAAAGACCTGGGGTTGCTGACGGGCCCTGACGTCGACCCCGAGTGGAAGAGCTGCAAATGAGCCGCTGGGCCCTCTACGCCGCGCTCAAGGGAGCGGCCATGTTGGGTGGAACGGCCGTGCTGGGCGGTATGTCTGGGTGCGCGCCGAACGATCCCAACAAGGCGCCTCCGGCCAAGGCGAGGCTCGAGGGCAGCGCGACGCAGCTGTTCGACCTCGGCTACGACCAGGTGCGCGTCACCGTGTCGGTCGACGATGTGGCCTTGCTCTTCGTGCGGCGGCGCCCGCTGAACGCCACGCTCCCCGACGGCGGCACGCCCGACGAAGAGAACATGGGCACGAGCGAAGACTACCCGCTCAAGGTGGCGTACCAGCTGTGGGGCGACGAGGCGCCAGTGGCGCGGCGGGTCGACCTGGCCGAGCGAGACATGAACATGGCCGCGCGGGCGGTCGTCTCGCGCGACGTGCTCAACGACCCGCGCAAGACGTACCCAGGCGTGCAGCGAGGCACGCTGTACCTCACGGGCGCGCTCGAGCCTGGTGCGAAGCTCCGCGGCGACATCAACATCACATTCGAGAATGGCATCGAGACCGCCTCGGGCCGAACGGTGTTCGGCTCCTTCGACGCACAGGTGACGGAATGACGATTCGAACCATGTGGGTGTACCGCGGTGTCGTGGCCCTCGCGCTGCTGACGTCAGGCTGCGGTCTGAAGCGCGTTCCCGGCCAAGTGCTCGAGCTGCTGCCCTACGAGGCGAAGATCGAGCTGCTCGAGTCTGAAAACGACCTGGCGCTGGCGGTCGACCGCCTCGACGAGGCGCAGGCCGAGGTGGCGCGCACGCGAGATCAGATCCGCCGCTCGCGGGAGCGACTCCGCGCCGCCAACGCCGAGGTGAGCAACGCGGCCGACCAGTCGTCGCGCGAGGTGGCCGAGCTTGCGGTCGAAGAGGCGAACGCCCGCGTCGAGTGGCTCCGCGCCAAGCAGCGCAGCAACGTGCGCGAAGAAGACCTGTCGGACCAGAACCTCACCTGCGCCCTCGCCCGGTATGAGCAGATCAAGCTCACCTCGGCGCGCAAGGCGAAGCTCGAGGGCAGCGAGAAGCTCGAGCCCGCCGACTTCGAAGAGCAGGTGAAGCGCTGCGACGCCGACTACGCGGCGCTGAAAGAGAAGCTGAAAGAGACGAACACCGAGGCCAACGACGTGCGCAGCGCGTGGGAGAAGACGCGCGCGGCCTTGGCCAAGAAGACGTTCGACGCGCGGGCCAGCCCGTACGTGGAGTGAGGGGTTGCCAATGTCGATGCTCTCGTTTGCCGTAGCCGTCGCGCTGGGCCAAGCCGGCGACCCCGACGCGCTCAAGCGCACCATCGCCGTCGAGGCCGCCAACGTGGAGAAGGCGCCCGACGACACCGACGCGCTCTACCGCCTGGGCCTCGCCTACCTCTCGCTGGGTGAGGCGAAGAAGGCGGTGCGACCGCTCGAGGCGCTGGTGAAGAAAGACGCCGAGTCGATCGACGCCAAGCTGCTGCTCGCGCGCGCGTACCGCATCTCCAACGAGCCGGCGAAAGCGAAAGACGTGCTCGACCGGGCCATTCTCTCGATGCCCGACGAGGTGTCGTTTCGCGCGGAGCGCGCGCTGCTGGCCCGGAGCCTCGAGGAGATCTCCGACGCCATCACCCACTACCAGAAGGCGGTCGAGCTCACGCCGGCCAACGCCGAGCTGATCTTCAACCTGGCCGAAGCGCAGCAGAAGAACGGCCAGCTCGACTCGGCCATCTCCGGCTACCGGCGGGCCATCGAGCTCAACCCCGACCTCTCTGGAGCGCGGGTCAACTTGGGCAAAGCGCTGGCGGAGAAGGGCCTGTTCGGCGAGGCGAAGGAGGTGCTCTCGGGAGTCACCAAGTCGACGCTGGCCGACGCCGAGGCCCACTACAACCTGGGCGTCATCTACATGCGCGAGAGCAACGTCTCCAACGCCATCACCGAGTTCGAGCGCACCCTGGCCATCACCCCGAAACACGCGCAGGCGCTCAACAACCTGGGCGTGGCGTGGGACGCGCGGGCCGATGCGAAGAAGGCGCTCGACTACTTCAAGAAGGCGACGCTGGCCGACCCCACCTTCACCGAGGCGTACTTCAACCAGGGCATGAGCCTGATGCAGCTCAACCGCCAGCAGGAGGCGACCAAGGCCTTCGAGCAGGCGCTCAAGCTCGAGCCCGCGTCGTCGAGCCCCTACGTGCAGCTGGGCACGCTGTACCTGAAGCAGAGCAAGAAAGACCGCGCGGTCGAGGCGTTCAAGAAGGCCATCGAGCTGCTCGACGCCGAAGAGAAAGACACCTCCAAGTTCCTGCAGCTGAAGAAGCGCTTCGTTGCGGGCCGCACCACCGACGCGTACCGGGGCTTGGCGCTGGCGTACCTGTCGCTCGGCAAGGTCGAAGAGGCGGTCGGCACGCTCAAGGCGGCTGTCGACAAGATGCCGAAAGACCCGGCGGCGCGGCTGGCGCTCGGCGAGGCGTACATCGCGCAGGGCAACTTCGACGGCGCGGTGGAGCAGCTCAAGGAGCGCCTGGCGCTGGAGAAGACCACCGACGCCAAGCTCGACCTGGCGCGCGCGTACGTGAAGCAGCGCGTCGCGAAGCAGGCCGAGCCGCTCTACAAAGAGGTGCTGGCGGAGGAGCCAACGAACCGCGCCGCGAAGATGGGCCTCGTCGACCTCTACACGGCGATGGGCAAATACGGCGACGCCGAGCTGCTGCTGAAAGACGCGATGACGAACGACGCCAACGACGCCAACGCGCTGATGCGGTTCGGCATCATGAAGTCGCGCATGCAGCGGCCCGACCAGGCGCTCGAGGCGCTGGAGCGCGCAGTGCAGCTCAACCCGTCGCTCACCGAGGCCCGGGCTGAGCTGGCGTTCCTCCTCTTCCGCGGAGACCCGGAGAACGCCGACCGCTGCGTCGCCACCATGAGCGACATTCTCACCTCCGAGCCGCGCAACGCGCTGGCGCTCAACTACCTGGGCGTGTGCCACTACGCGAAGGGCAACAAGCCGCGCGCCGAAGAGGCGTTCAAGGCAGCCATCTCCGCCGACACCAGCTTCGCCACCGCCTACTTCTCCCTCGCCCAGCTGTACGAAAACGACGGGAAAAAAGACGAAGCGAAGAAGAACTACGACACCGCCGCGAAGCTGGGCATGGCCGAGGCCGCCGCCGCGCTGAAGGCCCTCACCGGCGGGAAGTAGCCTCCGCGGCGCTAGCGGCCCGCGTCTGGGTAACCGCCGTCGGGGAGCACAAGGCACCCCCGCGCGCAGCCGATGTAGGCGCGGCCGCACTCGAAGGCGCACGCGCTGCACGCCTCGATGTCGGTGCGCGGGCACGCCCTGCTGCAGAGATCTCTCGTCGAGAAGCAAAAGTCGCTGCAGGTGGTGTCGAAGCGATCGCCGAGCAGGTTGGTGCACGAGGCAAGGCCCGACAGCGCGACGGCCTCGGCGGCCAAAGCGCCTCCGTCGGCGAAGGCGGCAGCGCACGCGGAGAAGTGCGTGGAGAGGCAGCGCAGCTTCTCGGCCCCGAGCACGCTGCAGGCCTCAGGCTCGCCGAGCCGCTGGTAGCGGAGCCGCTCGCTTGAGGAGACGGCGCCTCCGTCGGCCGCCTGGAGAGACATGCAGCGCG
>JAEUJT010000072.1 GCA_016793525.1 Archangium sp.
GTGCGTAACCGGCACGTCGTCATCGCGGTCTTCCCGGCGCCGGGACATGCCCACGGCATGGTGGCGCTCGGCCATGCGCTCCAAGCGCGCGGGCATCGAGTCACCTTCACCACGCCGGTCGATGGTGCAGCGCTCGTCTCCGCATTGACCGCGCTTCCCGTGGTGCCGCTCGCGCCCGACGCGCTGCCGCGAGGCACCTTGAAGCGTGAAGCTGGGAGCACCGTGCAGCGGGCTGGGCTCGACGCCGTTCGTGCGGGGCTCGGCTACCTGGCGCGGCTCAACGAGGTGTTCATCGACTCTCCGCCAGCGGTGAACTCGCCTGCGCTCCTCGTCGCCGACGAGCTCTACTTCGCGGCGCGCACGGTGGCCGAGGCGTGGCGCGTGCCGTGGGTGAGCGTGGCGCAGACGCTGTCGATTCGGCCCGCGCGCGATGGGCGCCGCGCCCTGCCCTTCACCGGCGCGTTTCCAGGGCGGCGTTGGCTCAACCAGCTCTCGTGGCGTGGCGGAGACTGGCTGTTCCGCGGCGTGTTGAAGGCGATCAACGCCGCTCGTGCGCGTTTGGGAAAATCGGCCCACCACTCGCTCGATGAGACGTTTTCTCCGCACCTGCACCTGCGGCCCTACACGGCGTCATTCGGAGGAGAAGCAGCGAGCGAGGTCGGGCTCGTGGGCCCCTTTCTCGAGGTGGAGCCACCTGCGGATACGCGACCTCGGCACCTCTACGCGAGCTTCGGCACGTTGGTCGACGACACGCGGAAAGTGGCGCTGTTCAACGCGTTGCAAGCGGCTTGCGCGACGTTGGAGCTGCCAGCGACGTTCTCGTGGGGCGCCTGGCCGGGGAGAGCCGTCACACCGCCCGTCTCGTCGACGACGTGGGTGCGCGTGGAGCCGCGCGTGAACCAGCTCGAGCTGCTGCGGGCGTCGTCGCTGATGGTGACGCACGGAGGCCTCAACTCGGTGCAGGAGTGTTTGGCCACCCACACGCCGATGATCGTGGTGCCGCTCAAATACGACCAACACGGCATCGCGGCGCGCGTCGAGAAGTTGGGCGTCGGACGGATCCTCGCTCCCGCACACTTCACCGCCGAGGCGGTAGCGAAAGCGATGGCCGCCGAGCTGGCGACGAGCCGCGCCGACGCCTTCTCCACATTGACGACCGAGCGGGCCCGTGCAGGAGGCCTCACCCGCGCAGTCGAGCTGCTAGAGGCCACGTTCCATGGCGAGTAGCCCCGCATCACGTGCGTTCCGCCGAGTGAAGCCGGTGTCGGCCTGGCGAAAGCTCTCGCTCGTGTTGTGGCCAGACCTGGCGCACGCGGTGACGACGTACGTCACCTCGCTCGATGTGACCGACGTGGCGGCGGCGTTGGCGAAGCGGCCCGCCGAGACCCACGCGACGTGGACGGTGGCATGGCTGAAAGCGCTCGAGCTCGTGCTCGTTGAGCACCCGCGCTTCAATGTCTTCGTTCGCCGTGGAGGCTTCGACACCCGCGACGACGTCGATCTCTTCCTGCGCATGACCTTGGCAGAGAAGAACGACACCGGCCTCGAGCACGACTCGCTGTGGGGCGCGTACCTGCGCGGCGTACAGGGCGACTCACTCGATGCGCTCTCCGCGCGGCTGCAGGCACACCGTACGAAATCGCGCGACACGGCCAACCGCTCTCCGGGGCTGCAGCGGCTGGTGCTCTTCCTCCCCGTGTGGCTGCTGCGACTCGGCGTCGCCGTGGTGCGGTGGACCGCGCACTGGGGCGTCGAGCTCCCGGGCGTACCGAGCATCTTGTTTCCCTCGGTGTCGATCAGCAACGTCGGCTCGGTGAAGACGCCGCCAGTGGTGGGCCGTACGACGCCGCTGGTGGGCGCGCCGATTCACTTCGTCATCGGCCCGGTGGTGCAGCGCGACGGGCGCTCGAGCGTAGAGCTGCACGTCGGCTTCGATCATCGGCTCTTCGATGGGCCCGACGTCGCGGCCTTCTTCGCGGCGCTCGAGCCGGCGCTCCGCCGCGCGGTGGAGACGGCTACTCCCAGCGTGGACCGTCAGCCGTGATGTCGGCCGACTGAACGTCGCTCCGCAGCGGGTACGTCTGGCCCGCGACACGCACTTCGCCGCCGGTCGAGGTCGCGCCTTTCACGAAGGTGACCTGCGCGCCGCCGACGGTGACACGCAGCTCGGTCGACGTCTCCGTCAGCGCCGCCGGTGCGGGGAGCCCACCCGCCGGCCCGGTCTGCAGCACGTGAAGAAAGACGTCGTGCTCGTTGCCGCTCGAGTCGACCTCGAGGCGGTATTGGCCCACGTTCCGCTCGTCGACGACGCGCGACGTGGCGCTGGCGGGAGCGAGCCGGTTGATGCGGAGCGCTTGGTCTCCATTCACGGAGATCCACCGGCTGGGACTCTCGACGGTGGGCGGCGTCTCGACGTGGAGAAGAAAGGTCTTCACCACCGCGCTGGCGGGCGTGGCGCCCACGGTCGCGGTCTGAATTCGGTCGAGCACCACCAGCGCCTCTTCACCGCGGAGGAAGAGCAGCTCGCGCTCGACGTGGGCCACCGCGAGGTTGTCGCGCTCGGGCCGCCCCGGAGGTGGGTAGCGGTACACCGGCGTGAGGTCGACCGCCGCATAGACGAACGCCGCGTGGCGCTGCAGCCGCAACACCACGGGAGGATTCACCGCGCCGACGTGCACCTGGCCCGCACCTCCGACAAGCAACACGTTGTGCGCGACGGCCTCGTTTGCCTGCACCGAGCCCTGGCCGTTGTACCCAGAGAAGAACTCGAAATACGCGGCCGACTCGCGGGAGAGCCACGCCCCATCGCGCCAGAGCTGAAAGCTGCCGATGTCGGCGTGTACGCGGCCCACTGCGTCGTCGTCGATGGCCCCGAGCTGCCACTGGAAAGCGGTGGCGCGCGGGCCCCACGCCGAGCGACCGAGCACCCACTTCGGCCCGGCGAGAAACGTCTCGGTGGCCAGCGCGTCGAAGGGCCGTGGCGCCGTCGGCGTGTCGACCGAGCGGACGTGGGCCGCCCGCGCAGCTCCGGTGAGGTTGAGCCATGCGCGCGCGGTACGACCGACGTTCTCGTTGCCTGAGCGCAGCGCCAACGCGCTCATGAAGTCGCCGTACTCCGCGCGCTGAGCGCTGCCACCGCGCTCGAACCAATCGTCGTCGTTCGAGGGGAACAGCTCGTAGAAGCGAGAGGTCGAGCCGTCGATCCGCGTCGGTGCAGGCGTCGTGGCGGCGGCGATGGCGTAGGCGCTCTCGGTGAAGAACGGCGTCTCGCTCCAGAGGTCGCGGCCCAACAGCTGCGCCGACACGAGCGGCACCGAAGCCCACCCGAGCATCAAGCCCCCGCTGAAGCTGCCCGTGCTGAGCGCGCCGCCTCGACCCGAACTGAGCGCGCGCGGGAGGAACGACGCCGCCCACCGCGTCTCGAGCGCCGAGCGGAGAAAACCGTCAGCGGCTTCGCTCTCGTGAAAGGTGGCCACGCCCCACTCGAGCTCGTTGCGAAAGCGGCTCCAGAAGACCTCGTTGAGGGGCATGCCCGGGCCGCCCCACGTCGCCCCGCGGAGCTGCCCGAACAGCGCGTTCCATTGCTGAAGCAACGTCGCGCGCTCCGACGGAGTGAGCTGTGCGTGGCACCAGTCGTAGGTGAGCGTCACCGCCTCGCCAGACCACTGCGCCTGGTCGGCGGGCGCGGTCGTGAGATCGAGCGTCAGCACGCCGTCGATGGCGCGACGACAGGCGGCCGCGTCATTGCCCACCAAGCCCACGAAGGCGTGCGCGATGAGATCATCGGCGGCAGGGGTTTGCGGGTTCGACGCGAGCCACGTGCGCGCGGCGTCGAGGCGCGCCGGGTTCCACCAGAGCCGCGGGTGCGTCACCGGAATGGCGAGCCCGAACGCGAGCGAGTCGCTGACGATGATCTCCGCCGAGCCAGAGACGTCGGCCGCCTCGGTGCTGCGCGCAACGAGCATGTACGTGCCCGGCGTCGAGGGCGCAGTGAACGTCGCCGTGAGCCCATCGGCCGTGACGGAACCACCCGAGACGGTCCACGCGACCTCCGGCTCCGCGCCCGACACGGAAGCGGTGAAGATGCGTTGCGCGCTCGGCGCCATCGCCGCTGCGGCCGGCGTCACCGAGACGGAGATGATCACCTGCGGCGGCTTCGGACCCAACACCTGCCCGCGCGTGCACGAGAGCGAGAGCGAGAGCGAGAGGAGAATGAACGCCCACGCGATGTGATGAGTGGAGTGAAAGGCAATTCGGGCGGCTGAATCACGCGACTCGCGGCCAGCGAGCCGTCTCCGCTGAGCGGAGGCGAAGGTCGGCACCACACGCGTCGCCTCTCCGTGAACCGGCGACGTGTCCGTCAGCGCGTCGAGGCGCGACACCTCGGACAGCACCCGCATGCGTTTCATCTTCGGTACCCCACGGTGAGCCGCGTCTCGACCCAGAGCCCATCGATGCCGACGGGGCGCTCCCCCGCCACCTCGCCCGTCACTCGGCCAATGGCGTACCCAACCTCCACGCCGGCGCCGAGGACCACGGGCCCGAGCTTCCAGCCGATGTCTCCACCGAGGCGAGGGCCCGCCCAGACACCAGCGACGGTTCCACCCAACGTCGCGCCGTCATCGCCCGGCTGGCCCACGACCCGCGCCACGCCGAGCCGCGCGCCTCCTGACACACTCACGTGCAGGGCCTCGAGGGGCTGAAACCACCGCGCCGCTGACAGTGAGAGGCTCGCGGAGTCGAGCGCGACGCGGCCAGCCACCCGAGCAACGTCGGCCCGCTCGGCGCCAACGTCGAAGGCCACACCCCAGCGGCCCCTCGGGAACCACACGCCGCGCAACGCCGCGCCCCACTGAACGGTGGCCGCCTCAGGCAACACACGCGCCACGGCCGAGGCCTCGAGGCGCCATTGCCCCGATGCCGCCGGCGCGGGAAGCACCTCGCGCGCCTTCACCTCGACCTCCTTCGCCGGCGCGGGCCCCACAGGCTCGACCACCTTCGGCGCTTGGAGGAGCAGCTCACTCCAGCTCGCCGACACGAGCTCGGCCAAGGCCAACGCCAGCGTGCGCGGCCGGGCCTTCAGAATCGAACCTGAGAGATCGACACGGCGCACGAGCGTCTTGCGCGTCACCGGATCATCGACCTGCAGCTCAGCGAGGTTGGCCGTGCACGTCACCCGCGCCGAGAGCGGCTTGGGCAAGGTCGGCGCGCCGGTGAGCTCGATGGCCGCGATTCGCTGCACCTCGACCGCGCTGACGCCGGGGCAGGCGTCGACAGACACCTCGATGAGGCCCGCACCCGCCGCCGCCAACACGATGAAGAGAGGAGCCACCACGCGTCAGTCGAGGCCACCATAGTGCCGAACGAGGCGAGCGCGCGGGCCGTTGGGGAGCCGCTGAAGGTACGCCTCCGCCAGCTGCCGCGCGGTAGACATGTCGCCTCCACGCGAGCGCGCTTCGACCTCGCGAGCCAGGGCGTCGTCGGCGAGCGGGCCCGTTGGAGACAGGGAGCGCGCGAGAGCGAAGGCGTCATCGGCCTCGGTGGGTTGCCCGAGCTCGTCGAGCAGCACGCGCCCCAGGGTGAAGGCGGCCAGCGGTGCGCGGGCGTCGCGCGCGTGGCGATCGAGCATCTTGCGCAGCGTGGCGACGGCTTCTGCGGGGTGCCGGCTCAGCCGCGCGACGTCGGCAGCGAGGAGCAGCTCGGCCGGCTCATCGCGCACCGACGCCGGGGCCTGGTGCAGCGCGTCGTAGGCAGCCCCGAAGTCGCCCTCTTCGGCCAGTCGCTTCCACGATGGCGTCGCGCGAACGGGGGCGGTTTTTCCAGCGACACCTTTGGGCGACACCACGGCGGGTCCCGTCACCTTCGCGGGAGCCTTCCGACCTCCGGCGGGCCCCTCCTCCTCCTCCTCCGGCGCCACCCGCGCAGCTGATTCCACCGTTGCGTGCGGCGGGTACCAGCCTTCACCACCCGCGGAGAGCCGCGCCACCCCACCCGGCCACCGCACCACCGCCTCACCTTCGTCGACGTGCACGTACACCGCGTCGGCGCGTTCCATGAGCACGACCGAACGGTGGAGCTCCACCTCGACCACCCCGGCCTTCACCTGCACCACCTCGTCACCTGCGCGGATCCGGATCCGCCCTGCCACCAACGAGCCGTTTTCGTAGCGCGTGGCGGCGTCGAGCGGCTCCACGGCCGTCACGGGGCGAACCTCCACCTTCGCCACACCGCCGACGTCGAGCGCCCGACGTGGATCCACCCGCGAAGACCGAAGCCACCAGGTGGCACCGACGACGACACACAGCGCAAGCGCAAACGCTGCTCCACGACGAACCACGGCCCGGCGACGGCGGGCCCGCTGAACCCCGAGCTCGACGGCCTGGCTCCGCGCGTCGGCCCACTCGACATCGACCTGCTGTGCTGCGTCGCGAGCGCGGCGACCGAGATCGTCAGGCAGCATCGGCGAAGCTCCTTTCCATGAAGGCGTGTGCGGCGGCGATGCGGCGCTTGGCCGTGGCGAGCGAGCACCCGCAGTGCTGCGCCACCATCTCGAGCGGCTCCCCCTCGACGTACCGGAGCACCCAAGCCACCCGCTCGTTCGCCGAGACACCGTCGAGCGCGGCGTACACCTGAGCGAGCAGCGCGCGCTGCTCCGGGCTCGCCGCGGTCGAAGCGGGCTCGAAGGGCGGCCCTTCATCGAAGCCGAAGAGCGACACGAGGCGGCGACGCTGGAGACGTCTCCGCGCCATTCGCACCGTCAGCGTGGCCAGCCAGCCCTTCAGCGCCGCGGGCGCGCGGATCCGGTCCATGCCTTCGATGGCTGCCACGAACACGTCTTGCACCACGTCGTTCACGTCGGCATCGCGACCCATGAGGTGAAACGCGAGCGACGCCACGTAGCGGCTGTAGCGCTGGTACACCTCGGCCGGCGTCGGCACCGCCTCGACGACGTGAAGCTCGACCTGCGGCGCCGGCGTCACCGACACGCTCGTCTCATGCGCATGCACCTTCAGTGCGAGTCACCACGACTTCGGCTCATGTGAGCCGTTTTTTCCCGCCTCCGCACTTTCACCGCGTCGGGCAACTCGAGGGTGTGTGCATGCGACCTCCATTTCACTTCATCGCCGCTGTGGCCTTCGCTTCCTGCAGCGGCACCATCACCGGCGTCACGGGCGAGCCGGGAGACGCCGTGGTCTGCGACGAGGCGTGCCAGCAACAAGCGCGACCCGACGGCTGCCTCTCCACGCGCGAGTACTTCGCCCAGTGGTCCTGGCCACACACCTTCTCGACCTGCGTCGCTTGCCACGTGGCCGGCGGCCAAGCCGACGGCACGCACTTCATTCTCAAGTCCCCCAG
Organism: Archangium sp.; assembly: GCA_016793525.1. Next base: position 7,357 of record JAEUJT010000072.1, read on the forward strand.
CCTCCCCGGCTTCGTCGACGCCAACCTGGCCGCGGTCACCGAAGCGGCGAACCTGCGCCAGGGCGATGAGCCGCTGCTGCACCTCAAGCCCACCGGCCAGGTTCCCCACCAGGGCGGCACCGTCATCTTTCACGGGAGCCAGGCCCACGCGGTGCTGCTGGAGACGCTGAAGCAGGTCGCCGAGCCGGTCACCTGCCCTGGCGACGCGCCGATGCTCCCCGCGCCGAGCCCCGTCACCGAAGGCGTGACCTTGATGTCTCCAGCGGAGACGCTCCGCAAAGCGACGCTCGTGTTGGGCCGCCGCTTGCCCACCGCCGAAGAGCTCGCGGCCGCGCAAGCCGAAGGGATGCCAGCCGTCGAGGCCACCGCGCTGCGCGTGATGGACGAAGCGACCTTCCACGACGTGCTGCGCGACGTGTTCGCCGACGTGCTGCTCACCGACGCGTTTCTCTGGCGCAACCGCGACACCCACGGAGGAGGCCTCGTCGCCGACGACACCTTCGACCCTCCGGCGAACAACTTCGGCAACCTGGCCGACTGGGAGTGGCAGTCGAGCGCCGACGGCATTCGCACCACCGACGCCCTGGCCCGCGAGCCGGTGGAGTTCATCGTGCACGCGGTGAAGACCAACCGGCCGCTGACCGAAATTCTCACCGGCCGCTACCGGCTGATGAACGCGGCGAGCGCGCGCTTCTTCGGAGCCACCTACGCCGGCGACGCCAACGACCCGAACGACTTTCGCGAGGTGCTGGTGCCGGTGGTGAACGAGCGCCGCGGCCCGGGGGAGTACGCCGGCATTCTCACCACCACGGCGTTCCTCTCGCGGTACCCGAACACGCCGACCAACTTCAACCGCAAGCGGGCGCGCTTCATTCTCAAGTACTTCGGCGACCTCGACATCATGAAGACCGCGCCCCGCATCGACGCGAGCGCCATCGACCTGGCCGCGAACCCGACGCGGAACAACGCGGCGTGCACCGGGTGCCACGCGAAGATCGACCCGCTCGCCGGCGCCATGGCCAACTGGACCGAGTGTGGCTACTCCGACCACCCGCACTACTTTTCCCCCACAGAGAAGGGGAACGGCTGCAGCGACCGCGGCTGGCTCCCCGACGCGCGCGTCTTCCCGCCGGGCACCGGTGAAGGCACCTCGGCGCCGCTCACCGACACACAGCGAGCGACAGGCGCGGAACACCTCGCAGCGGCGCTGGCGGCACGCGACGGCTTCGCGCAGGCCATGGTGGCGCACGTCGCGGCTGGAATTTTGGCGAGGCCGCTCCTCTCCGCGCCGCAAGACCCGATGCACCCGGCGTACGCGCACCTCGACGCCGCGTACGAATACGAGCGCACCGAACTGCGCCGCTTCGCCACCGCCTTTCGCGACGGAGGCCTGCTGCTCAAGCCGCTGGTGCTCGCCATCGTCACCTCCCCGCTCTTCCGCGCCACGAGCGCCGACCGGGCCGACCGCGTCGAGCTCACCGGCCTCGGCGGTGGCACGCTGCTCACGCCTGAAGAACTGGACCGGCGCCTCGAGGTGCTCCTCGGCGTGCCGTGGATGGAGCCCGCACCCGGCACGTTTCACGACGGCGTGGGCCCGCGATACCTGCAGCGCGCGGCGATGTTCAAGGTGGCGTACGGCGGCACCGACCAGACCACCACCGGCGCGAAGGTGCGTCAGCGCCAGCCGAGCTCCATCACCGCGCGCGTGGTCGAGCGCATGGCCTTGATGACCGCGTGCATCGCCACCAGCCGCGACTTCGACACGCCGGTCGCGCAGCGAAGGCTCTTCCCGAACGTGGAGAAGACGCTCGTGCCCTCCGGCAACCCCGACGCGGTGGATCAGCAGCCGATTCTGCAAAACATCGCGCACCTCCACGAGCGGCTCCTCGGAGAGACGTTGGCGCTCGACGACGCTGAGGTTCGCGCCACGTACGCGCTGCTCACCTCGGCGCGGACCGACGGGCTCGCCGCCATCTCTGGAGGCATGGCGACGGCGCGGCTCTCACGCCCGTGCGCCAACGACGTCGACGTGCGCACCGGCACGCTCCGGTCACCCGCGGGCACGGTGAACGACGCCGCCTTCGTGGTGCGCGCGTGGCAAGCCGTCATCACCTCGCTCCTCATGGATTCGCGTTTCATCACCCACCGCTGAGGTCCCACATGGCCTGCATCTCTCGACGAGGCGTTCTTCAAGCTGGGGTCGCGGCGTCGCTGCTCGCGGCGTTCAAAGGCCGTGACGCGGTGGCGCAGACCGCGGGGTCTGACGTGTTGTGGGTGCAGGTCGTCGCGCACGGCGGGTGGGACCAAATGCTCTTCACCGAGCCGAAGCGCGGCTGGCGCGACTACGGCAGCACCGCCATTCGCCAGGCGGGCTCCATTCCCTACGTCGACTTTCCCGAGGTGGGCCCGTTCTTCCGCGCGCACGGCGAGCGCATGTTGGTGTTCAACGGCGTCGACACCTTCACCAACAACCACGACGTGGGCGTTCGGCACTCGAGGAGCGGCAGCTTGCTCGAGGGCTTTCCCGTCTTTCCCGCGCAGGTCGCCGCGGCCGCAGGCGCCGATCGGCTGCTGCCCATGTTCACCGTCTATGACTACGCGGAGACGGGTGGCCTGCTCGCGTCGAACACCATTGACTGGCGCAGCTCGCAGCGACTGAACGAACTGAAAGAGGTGGCCCGGCCTCCCGGGGTGTACCGCAACGGGCCGGGCTTCGTGAGCGACCCGTCGACGCCGTTCCTCCCTCCATCGGTGATGCAGCGGGTGGCGGCGGCGCACGAGGCGCGCACCCAGCGGCTGCTCGACGCGGCGACGTTGCCGGGGCACCGAAAGGGCCTCCTCGCGCTGGCGCGGGCGCACGCGGCGGCGAAGCGAATGCCCGAGCTCAACCTCGCGCCACAGGTGACGTTGCCCAGCGGCGTGGCCTCGAGCTCGGTGTTGGGCCAGACGCTCGTGCTGGGAGCGGCGGCGGTGAACGCCTTCAAGCAAGGCCTCGTCACCACGTTGCTCGTCGGCCAGGGTGACTTCGACACCCACGGAGACAACGACGCGACCCACCGCGAGCGCCTGGGCATGATCTTCACCCTCACCGACTTCCTCCTCCGGCAGGCGGAGACGGCCAACGTGCCGATGGCGGTGGTGCTGACCTCAGACTTCGGCCGCACGGTGGTGCGAGAGGGCGCGACCGGCACAGGGCACTGGCCCATCAGCACCATGCTCGTGGTGCAGAACGCGCAGGCGGCGGCGCAGCAGCGGCTCCCGGTCGACCGCGTCATCGGAGGCACCACCGGCGACGGCGCCACGCACACCACGAACGCGCGGGCCGTATTGCAGGCGCGCAAGATCAACCCGCACACGCTCGCCTTCGACGACACCGGCATCACGCCCACCCCCGCCCACGTGTACCGGGTGCTGCGCCGCGCCGCCGGCATCGACAGCCACGCGTCCCTCCGCGACTTTCCGCTCAACATCGACGGAGACGATCTCACCGTGTGACGCCGTCGGCGGCGCTCGCAAACACGAGTTGCGGGCCGGAGGCCGATGCAGCAGCGTCGCGCGCCATGCGTACGCCCTCGCTCTTCGTGGCCCTCACCCTCACCGCCGGTTGCGTCGTCCACCTGCCCACCCAGCGGGTGCTGGTGGCAGAACGTGCAGCGAGCCGCATCGTGATCCACGACACGTCGGTCTTCACCGCGACCAGCACCGAGGTGACGCCGCACCACGACGTCATCGTCCACCGCGGGCGCATCGAGGCCATTCTCCCTGCGGGCACCGCGCCGGCGCTGCCTGGAGACCTCACCCTCGACGGCCGCGGCAAGACGCTGCTCCCTGGGCTGGTCGATATGCACGCCCACGTGACCCTCTCCGCAGCACCGCCGTGGTACCTCGCGTTGCCCGACGTCGAGCACAACCTGCAAGCGCACCTCTACGCGGGCGTCACCACGGTGAACGACCTGGGCGGAGCGGTGGAGTCGCTCCACGACGCGCGCCGGCGCATCGCAGAGGGAGACTGGCTCGGGCCCCGGCTTTTCTTCGCCGGCACGTACCTCACGCGCGACGACGGCTACCCGGCCAGCATGCTGCGCCTGGTGTACGGCAAGCTCGCGGCCTGGCTCACCGAAGACGAGCTCGTCACCGGCGTGGAGACGCCCGAAGCCGCCGCGCTCGCCGTGCGCCGCCACTGGGCTGACGGGGTGACGATGATCAAGATCATCGTCGCCGAGCTCCCCCACGGCGCTCCGCGGCTCACCCCGGAGCAGCTCGACGCCATCGTCGCTGAAGCCCACGGGTTGGGGCTCAAGGTCGCGGCCCATGTCGACTCGCTCGACGACGCGCTCCTCGCCGCGGCGCATGGGGTCGATTGGCTTGCGCACGGCGTGGTGACCTCGGCGCTCAGCCCGGAGAACGCCCAGCGCCTCGCCGCCTCGGGCATCATCGTGGCCCCCACCCTCGCCATCTACGACAACATCTGCCAGCTCGTGGAGCAGCCCTACGTGGTGAGCCCGATGAAGGCAGCATCGGAGCCCCCGGAGCTGCTCGAGCGCTTCTCCGCCGACGACGTGCGCGACGCGAAGCTCGACCCCGGCTTCGCGAAGTGGATCGACGCCATCGAGCTCAACCGAGCGCAGCGAAAGAAGAACGCACTCGCGCTCTTTCAGGCCGGCGTGCCGCTGGTGGTGGGCACCGACGCGCAGGGCGCCGTGGCCACCTTCGCCGCCGACATTCACGAGGAGCTGCGGCTGCTGGTCGAGGCCGGCATTCCCAACGCCGAGGTGCTGCTCGGGGCCACCAGCCGCGCCGCGCGCCTGCTCCAAGCCGAGCCCCCCTTCGGCACCATCGAGCCGGGCAAGAGCGCCGACCTGCTGCTCGTCGACGGAGACCCGCTCACCGACATCACCGCCACCTCGCGCATCGCCGAGGTCATCGTGCGTGGCCGGCTCCTCACCCGCGCCCCGGAGAATCGCGCTGCGGGCGACGTGGTAGAGCGCTGAGCACCATGCACCGCCCCCTTCGAACCGTGGCCGCCGTCATCAGCATCGCGCTCACCACCTCTGGCTGTTTCACGGCCCGCGTCAGCGCCCGCGGCGTACCCGGAATTCAGCAGCGGGAGACCGGCGTCAGCCTGCTCTGGGGCCTCACCGGGACCCACACCCGCGCAATGGAGTGCGAATACGGCCTCAACTCCGTCGAGACCTTTTTCCCTTGGTACTGGTGGCTGCTGTCGGGCCTCACGGTCGGCATCGTGACGCCCATCGTGAAGGAGTACACCTGCAACGCGTCGCCAGTACACGCCGCGCAGCCGCCGCCTCCGCCGCCGGGTTACTGAGTCGCATCGCCGGCAGGCGCCAGCAGCCGGGTCACCTCGGCTTCGTCGAGCACCACGAAGCGCCCGCGGTTGGCCTCGAACATCGACACCAGCGTGTGCTCGATGTCGAACCACAGTGCGTGCAGCTTCAATTCACCCGCGCGCTGACGACCCCGCACGAGTGGGTACGAGGCGATGTGCTCGAGCTGCACCAACACGTTGGCCTGCGAGAGCCGATCGGTCTGCGGCAGCGCCGAGTCGATGAATGGGCTGTGCTTCAGGCGCTCCACCGCGGGCTCGGCGTGGGCGAGCCACTCCACCAGATTCGGAGCGCGCTCGACCAGCCCCTGCCGCCCGTCAGCCACCGCCTTCATCGCACCGCAGTTTGAGTGCCCGCAGACGGCGATGTCGCGAATGCCCAACACGTCGACCGCGTATTCAATGGCCGCGGCCTCAGACACGTCGCCGGTGGAGAGGTGACCCGCGCCCGCCGGAGCCACCACGTTGCCCACGGTGCGCACGGTGAACACGCCGCCCGGCTCGTCGCCAGTGAACAAGTGCGGCATCACCCGGCTGTCGCAGCACGTCACGAGCAACAGCTCGGGGTTCTGAGACTGAGCCAGCGCCTTGAAGAGCGGCTTCAGCCGCGGCGCGAGCTCGGTGCGAAAGTCGACGAGGCTTCGGAGGAGCCGGTGCATGCGCTCAAGACTCCTTCGGGCTGCCCGGCAAGGCAACGCGTCATTTGCGCCTCGCGCCGACGCGGCCACACAAACCGTCGCGAGGCCGGCGCGCGCCTGTTAGCCCTCGGGCCGCATGGCTCCTGCCCCCGAAGGCTCGTTTTCGTCATTCGTCACCCCCGTCACCCTCGCGCCCAACCGCTACGGCTTCGATTTCCCCGACGGGTGGCAGACGGGCAAAGGGCTCTTCGGCGGGCTGGTGGTGGGAGCGCTCGTGCGCGCGCTCGAGGCCTCCGCCGGGCCGTCACGACCGCTGCGCAGCATCACCTCCGAGCTCTGCGGCCCCACCCAGCCGGGCTCCGCGGAGATCCACGTCGAGCTGCTGCGTGAAGGCGCGGCGGTCTCCACGCTCACCGCGCGGTTGGTGCAAGACGGCAAGGTGCAAGGCCACGCGGTCGGCGTCTTCGGCGCTGCGCGCAGCGATGCCCGCAAGCTGACCGAGCTGAGGCCGCTCCCGCAGACCGACTGGCGCACCATCGAGTCGATTCCCGTGCAGCCGCCCATCGGCCCCGCCTTCGCGCGCTTCTACGATTTTCGCCCGGTGTCGGGCCTCCCCTTCTCAGGCGAGACAAAGCCCACCACGTCGATCTGGATCCGCCCCAAAAACCCCGGCCCCGCGCGAGATGCCGCCTTCATCGCTGGGTGCGCCGACGCGTGTTGGCCGACGCTGTTCATCATCGACGAGGCGCCGCGCCCGATGGCCACCATCGCCTTCACCATGCAGCTCGTGTCGTCGCTCGACGGGCTCGACCCGGACGCGCCGCTCTTCCACGTTGGCCGCGGGGTATCGGTGAACGACGGCTACCTGGTGGAGTTTCGCGAGCTCTGGGGCCACGACGGCCGCTTGGTGGCGCTCAACCAGCAGACCATCGCCATCGTTCGCTGAGGTTGCTTCAGCGGGCCTGCGCGCCGCGGTGCATCCACTCGACGAAGGCTTCGGCCACCGCCGTGTCGTGGCCCCCGCTGCGACCGCGCACGCTGTCGATGGAGTACCGCATGGTGCACCCGCCCTCGGCCGGAACGAACTGCGCGTGGCCCGACACGGCGTCCATCGCGCCGCTCGAGGGCACCCAGCGCACCTTCAACGCCGCCACGTCGTACGCGTACACGAGCGCGTAGCTCAGGGCGTCGCCGAACTCGTACATCACCTCGAGGGGGTGGCCATCGGCGTCGCGGCGCACCACGTTGGCCTTCTTCAGCCCTGGCACCCACCGGCGGGCGGCGGCCGCGTCACAGAAGGCGTCGAAACACCGCGTCGGATCTGCTCGAAGAAACAGCTCAACCACGCCGCGCACTCTGCCGTGTTCGCCGCGTGACGGGTGTGACAAGCAGGTGACAGCGCCCAGCTCAGCGCCAGGTCGGTCAACCACTTGCAGCGACTGACGTCGTGACGCAGCCCCGCGATGCTGAACCATTGCCGAGCGCAACGCGTGCGCCCGCGGCGAACTTTTTGCGCTGGCCGGGGTTGACCCACGCAGAGGCGGCGCAGCGGTTGATGCGCGACGGGCCCAACGCGCTCCCCCTGGCGGGTCGGCGCACGTTCTGGCGGCTGCTCGCGAATGTCCTTCGGGAGCCGATGATGGGGCTGCTGTTGGGCGCCGCGGGGCTGTACCTGGCGTTCGGAGATTGGCGCGAAGGCGCGATGTTGTTGGGCTTCGTGGTGCTGGTCATCGGCATCACGGTCGCGCAAGAAGGCCGCACCGAGCGCGCGCTTGACGCACTGAAGGCGATGGCCAGCCCCCGTGCGTTGGTCCTCCGCGACGGAGTCGAGCGCACAGTGCCAGCCGACGAGCTGGTGCGCGGCGACGTCATTCGGCTCGCTGAAGGAGACCGCGTGCCGGCCGACGCCGTGTTGCGCGGAGGCGCCGCGCTCACCGTCGACGAGGCCATGGTGACCGGTGAATCGGTGCCGGTGGTCAAGGCCCCCACCGACGAGGGCGCCTCGTGGCCACCCAGCTCGAGCGTGAGCGCTGGCACGCTGGTGGTGTCGGGGCGCGGGCTCGCCGAAGTCACCGCCACCGGGGCAGCCTCCGAGCTGGGTCGCATCGGCGCGTCGCTGGCCGACGTCACGCGTGGCCGCAGCCGGCTGCAGCGCGAGGTCGACACACTCGTGCGACGCATGGCGCTGGTGGGGGTCGCGCTCTCCGTCGGCCTGGTGGTGGTGCGGGTGGCGCGCGGCACCCCGTGGCTCGAGTCGGTGCTGTCGGGCGTCACGCTGGCGATGGCCCTGCTGCCGGAGGAGTTCCCGGTGGTGTTGACCGTGTTCCTCGCGCTCGGCGCGTGGCGCATCGCGAAGGTGAAGGTGTTGACCCGCACCAGCAGCGCGGTCGAGACGCTCGGCGCCGTGCAGGTGTTGTGCACCGACAAGACAGGAACCCTCACGCAGAACCGCATGACGGTGCGCCGCCTGGTGACGACCGCGGCCGACGTCGAGGTGACCTCGACGAGCGCCGAGCTGCCCGAGGCCGTTCACGCGCTGGTGGAGTACGGCATTCTCGCCTCGCCTCGGCACCCCTTCGACCCGATGGAGCAGGCCTTCGTGGCCCTGGGGAACGAGCGCCTGAAGGCGACCGAACACCTGCACCCCGACTGGCAGGCGGCGCGCGAGTTCGCGCTCACGCCCGAGCTCCTGGCCGTCACCCATGCCTGGCGCGGCGACGTGGCGGGGCAGCTCGTGGTGGCAACCAAAGGCGCTCCCGAGGCCGTGTTCGACCTCTGCCACCTCGACGCCGCGGCGCTCGAGCCCTTTCGGGCGCAGGTGCACACCTTGGCTTCGCAGGGCCTCCGGGTGTTGGCGGTGGCCAAGAGCGCCAGTCCGCTGACGGCGATGCCGAGCCACCCGCATGAGGTCCCCTTCGAGCTGCTCGGCTTGGTGGGCCTCGAAGACCCGCTGCGCGAAGGCGTACGAGAGGCGGTCACCCAGTGCCGCGCCGCCAACATCGCGGTGATGATGATCAGCGGAGACCACCCCGACACCGCCCGAGCCATCGCTCAACAGGCCGGCCTCGAGGTCGGCGATATCGCGCTCGGCGCCGACCTCGCCGCGCTCGACGACCGGGCGCTGGCCGAGGCGCTCACGCACACCACCGTCGTGGCGCGTGCGGTGCCAGCCCACAAGCTGCGCCTGGTGCAGGCCCTGAGGGCGGCCGGCCGGGTGGTGGGCATGACCGGCGACGGGGTGAACGACGCGCCCGCGCTCAAGGCCGCCGACGTCGGCATCGCCATGGGCCTGCGGGGCACCGACGTCGCGCGAGAGGCGGCGTCGCTCGTGCTGGTCGACGACGCCTTCGGCTCCATCGTCGAAGCGGTGCGCGCGGGCCGGGTCGTCTTCGACAACCTGCGCAAGGCGGTGGGCTACATCGTCGCGGTGCACCTGCCCCTGGCGGGCCTGTCACTCGTGCCGGCGGTGCTGGGCTGGGGCGTGCTGCTGGCGCCGGTGCACGTGGTGTTTCTCGAGTTGATTATCGACCCGGCGTGCTCCGTGGTCTTCGAGGCCGAGCCGGGCGAGCCCGACGTCATGCGCCGCCCACCTCGAGCTGCGGCGGAGTCGCTGTTCGGGCTGAAACAGGTCGCGTTCTCCATCGTCCAAGGCATGGTCGCGTTGGCCGGCGTGCTGGTGGCCGTGTGGGCGATGCGCTCGATCGGCGCGAGCGAGGCCGTTCAACGCACCGTGGGCTTCGTCGCCGTGGTGGTCAGCAACCTGAGCCTCGTGGTGGCGAGCCGCGGGTTGACGCTGCCGTTCTGGCGCACCCTCACCCGGTGGAACCCCGCGCTGCTCGTCCTGGGGGGCGCGGTGAGCATCACGCTGGTGGTGGTGATGGCGGTGCCACCGGTGCGCGGGCTGTTCGGGCTGGCCGCAGTGACGGGGTACGAGCTCGGGCTGGCGCTCGGCCTCGGCGCGGTGCCAGTGCTGCTGTTCGACGTCGTGAAGCTCCTTGGAGGGCGTACCCATGAAGAGACGATTGCTGTGGGCAACGGGCGTGGCGCTGGCGGGGCTGGCGCTGCTGCAGGTGGTGCCCTACGGGCGTGAGCACACCAACCCACCGGTGGTTCAGGAACCGGCCTGGCCTTCACCCGACGTGCGCGCACTGGCAGTGCGAGCGTGCTTCGACTGCCACAGCAACGAGACCCGGTGGCCCTGGTACTCGCACCTCGCGCCGGTGTCGTGGCTCGTGCAGCGAGACACCGACGAAGGTCGCCGGGCCTTGAACTTCTCGGAATGGAACACCCCGCAGCGCGACGCCGATGAAGCCGCCGACGAAATTCGCGAAGACGAGATGCCCCCAGCCATCTACCGACCGGCCCACCCCGAAGCGCGGTTGACGCCCGAAGAGCGAACGCTGCTGGCCGACGCCCTCGAGCGCATCGCCCCCAAGGCACCCACGCCCGGCCGATGACCCTGAGCCGTTGGAGGTCTTCCCACACTTCGACCATGCGCCGGCACTCGGTGTCGTTCCGACACGTCATGCGCACCACGACCTGGCTCGCCGGCTCCATTTTCGGCGGCAACCGCGGTGCGAAGAAAATCGCCATGACGGCGCCCGTGGCCCTGACACCTGCGGGCCAGAAAATCGCGATGACCGCACCGGTGACGCAGACGGCCGGCGCCGAGAACACCTGGGTGGTGCGGTTCACGATGCCCGCGAGCTTCACGCCCGAGACGCTGCCCGAGCCCACTGCTGCCAGGGTGACCGTGAAGACCGTCCCGGCGCGCCGCGTCGCGGTCCTCCGGTCTTCCGGCGGTTGGTCGGGCTCCCGTTTTGAGGCCGAGCTGGCCACGCTGCAGGCGGCGTTGATGGAGGCGGGGCTGACCGCACGTGGGTCTCCGACCTGGGCCCGCTACGACCCTCCGTGGGTGCCGTGGTTCATGCGCACGAACGAAGTGTCGCTCGAGCTCGAACCGCCCGCCCCTGCGCCGCCGCTCGACGTCGTTGGACAATGAGCGGGCGAAGACCCGACAGACGGGGCGTCGCATCTCGTGTTTCCGGCGTCGGGCCCAAGAAGACGTTCGTTGGAGTCGGTGGAAGAGCGGTGCTGTCTCGAGGTGCTCACCCGCGCGGCCCTCCTCGATGAGGCGACGGGTGTGAGCCAGAAGACGAAGGCGACCTCCAGTTCTCCATGGGGAAGGCGCTGCTCGCTTCGGGCCGCGGGCGGGCCTGAGCCCAGGTGCCTGCCACGCGCGCCGTGGAGATCTTCACCACGCTCGGCGCCTGGGGCGACTCCGCGGCGAAAGCTGAATCGAACGGTGGGCTGGCGGCGAAGGGCACACCGACGCCCCAGGTGCGCTTCAGGGCCGCACGGGCTCGACGCCGCCGAGCGCCACCTCGCGGGTCACCACCAGCAACACCCACAGCAGGTCGGCCACGACCAAGTGGAGCAGCTGCACCGACACCGGCGCGGCGAGCGCCACGTTCAGCAAGCCAACACCGATCTGCACGACGACACACGCCGCGACCGCCACCGCCCAGGGCCGCGCCACGGAGCTCGACATCGCCACCAGGTACGCCACCACCAACACCCCCACCGCCACCGCAACGGCCAGCAGCGGATGCGCGAGCCGCAGCCGGATGAGCGCGTCTACAAAGGGGCTCTGCACCGCCTGTTGCTGCAGTGTGTCCCCGAGCGCCGTCACCGCGCCGCTGACCCCAACCACCACCACCGCCGCCATCACCCACGTCAGGCCGCGGTCGTTCGAGCCACGCAGCCCGCCGTCGGGCAACCAGGCGCGCGCCACGGTCGACGCCAGCGCCGCCAACAGCCG
>JAEUJT010000081.1 GCA_016793525.1 Archangium sp.
GACCCATTCGATGCCAGCGGATGCCCTCTTCTGGTGTGAACGAAAACCAGATGATGGCCGCGCGACCGACGACATCTGCCGCGTCGACCGGGCCCGTGAACCGGCTGTCTTGTGAGTTGTCTCTGTTGTCGCCCATCACGAAAAGCTTCTGCGCATCGAGCGAGAGCGCACCGAACACCGGGCGCATTCCGTCGAAGCGAGGCTCGAAGCGAATTCGATGGGGGTGCGCTCAGCGAGTTGCTCTTCACGGCACGACAGAGAAACCGGCTCATCAGCGCAGGAGCGTTGGGCGTACTGCAGACCGTTGACGGTGACCTGACGGTCGTCCACCTCGACCGAGTCTCCGCCCTTCGCCATCACACGCTGAATGAGCGGGAGCGCGTCAGCACGTCGATACACGACAACATCGCCACGGCCCCACGCGCTGCCCTGACCTGACTTCAGAAGGAAAACGTGGTCCCCGGGGCTCAGGGTGGGCAACATCGAGAGTCCACTGATCAGAAATGGCTCCAGGACGTTCTCACGAAACAACGATCCGAGCACATTCGAGCCAAACGAGCTGACGGCGTAGACACCGAAATAGAGCCACGCTCGGTTGAACCATCGAAGCCGGTAGCCCGCGCCCTCCCTTCGCGCAGCGAGCACGGCCCACGTGAGCTGAAAAACCCAAAGCATGAGCGCCAGTGCGATGCCGAGGTAGACGAAACCGAGCAGGTGCTCGACGTTGAAGGTGCCGAGAAGCACCAGCCCTACGAAGAGTGGTCCCGGGCCGGCGATCAGAAGAATCAGCGCAGCGAGCGGCCTCCCGACATACAAATGCCCGAGCCCCGGGCAGACGGCCGCCAGGAAACCGGCGAGCCACGGTCGGCGCGTCGAAGCTGGACCGTGCGGAATCTCCTCTGCCGTCACGGGCAGGTGCAGGTCGTGCCGGCGGGGCTGCTGGTGTTGCGAGGTGACGCGGCGCGCTCTTCGAAGTCGGCGCTGCTGACGTTGGTGTCGGCGCACCCGTCACCTCCGGCCGACTTGCGGAACACCGCCGACGCGTTGTCACCCGCGGCCGGAGCCGTCGCCGTGCCCCCTTCGCCACACGACGCCGTACCGTAGCCGACGAAGTCGACCACGCCCGATGCTCCGGCCGCGCAGTCGACAGCCAGCGCGGTGGCGGAGTTGACGAGCGCGAACTTGCCGCCCGCCCCCGCGGTGTTGACGGTGCCGGTGACGTCGCGCGTGGGGAGCGCCGAACCGACGCTCGCATTCTGCGTGCCGAGGCCGATGAGAAAATACCCATTCGCGGGAACGATTCCGCTCAGCGCGGTCACCGTCCACGAGGTGGAAGACGACGAGGCGTACTGCAGGCTCCAACCAGCGAGGGAGACGCTCTGTGCGTTGCGGTTGTGCAGCTCGACGTAGTCGGCATTGAACGCGGCGTTGGCGTTGCCTCCACCGGCGTACACCTGACTGATGACCACCGAGGGCGCGCAGGTGCCTGCGTCGGCCGGCGCGCTGCCAAAGCCGAGGAAGCTGGCGCTGCTCGTGCCACCCACCGGCGTGCCACGCGTATCAACGACGCCCCCAGACACCGTCACCGTGTGGCTCACCGCGCTCTGCGCCGCCGTCACCAGCGACACCACGCGCGGCGACGTCAACGTGGCTGAGCTCACCGCCACCGAGGCGCTCTGCGCAGTCACGGAGAAGGCAGAGCTGGCCACCGACGACGCCTGGAGGTTCCGGTCAAACGTCACGTCGACGCCGGTGCTGCCGGTCGAGGTCGCGCTCACCACCTGCGGCGCTGGACAGGAGATGCCGGACAACACGTTCGACGACCACGCCGACGGCTGCGCCGCGCTGTTGAATCTCCACAGCGGAATGCCCGTCGCGGTCACCGCGCAGCCCGGCGTCAGGTCGACCGCGTCAGCCACAGCCGCCGGGAGCCGCAACCGCAGCAGCGAACCACCATCGGGCGTGCCCGATGTATTCAGTGAATACACCCGATAACCTCCGCCGCCCGCGAGGGGCCCGGTGGAGGTCGTGCCTGAAAGCGTGAGCAACCGGCTCTCGTAGGCATCGACGTTGCTCGACTGGCTGAAGTCGACCGACGAGGCCTGCGCGACGAGCTGGGCCGGAGCCCCTCCGTTGCTCTTCGAGGCGGCCGCGATGGAAGTGATGGTGCACACGCCACTGATTCGCCGCGCACCGGTGACGGTGAAGGAGACGGTGTCTCCAGCAGTGACGCCTCCGGCGACCGTGGTCGCGTCGACCGCGACAAACAGCGCCGGGCCGGCCTGGCTGCCTTGCACGAAGAAGCCCGCGGGGTCCGACGAGCCGGCGTCGGGCACCAGCGGCTTCACGAACGTCACGGTCGCGCCGGAGACAGGGAGCGACAGCACGCCCGCGTCGGTGGTCGACGCCACCACCTGCACATCGGTGAGCTGCTGCACCACGTCGCCGCCGAACCCGCCGCCCGTGCCACCACCCGTCGCGCCCCCGCCCGTGCCGCCGCCCTGCGCGTCACCGCCGCCCGTGGGGCCACCGCCCGTGCCGCCGCCGATGCCTCCCCCGGTGGTGCCTCCGCCCGTGCCGCCGCCGAAAGTGCCGGTGCCGCCGCCCAGCGCTCCGCCGCACACGCCGGAGACGCA
>JAEUJT010000105.1 GCA_016793525.1 Archangium sp.
AGTTACCTGTCACGCCACCGATGAGCGCCACCGAGTTTGGGAACACCAACCCAGTTGGGTTGCCCGTCGCCGCCGACATGAGCGCGTTACCGCCCCACTGAATGCCGATTTCACGAGAGAACGTGGTCGATGCTTCGACGATTCGGCTTTCAATCAGCACCTGCGGTGTCTGCGTATCGAGCACCGCGACCAGCGACTTCACCTTGCCCATGTTTTCCACCACGTCGCGAACGATCAGCGTGTTGGTGCGAGTGTCGACCGTCACGTTGCCGCGGGGGCTCAGAATCTCTTTCACCCTCGCCGAAACATCGGTTGCGGTGGCGTAGTTCACCGGGATCAGCTGCACCGTCAGTGGAGAGCTCTTCATGCGCGATTCGCGAATGGCCTCGGCAGCCTTGGCTTCGGACTCGAACACCGCCATGGGCGCGACGCGCATGATGTTGCCGTACTCTTGCTTGCCCAGGCCGCGCGCCTTCAACACCAAGTCGAGCACCTGATCCCAGGGCACGTTGCGAAGGCGAATGGTGACCCGGCCGCCCACGTCGTCGGAGACGATGAGGTTCTTCTTCGAAATCTCCGCGATGATTCGCAGCAGGTTGTGAATGTCGATGTCTTTGAACTCGAACGAGACGCGTTTGCCCACATAGCGCCGCTGCTGCGGAGCGGCCTCGTCGGCGAACTCAGACGCCTCGGTGGCGAACCCGGCCGTCTGGTTCGACGTCAGCTTCGACTCCTCGACGTCGCTCTGCTCGAGCTCCCAGCGCAGGCCGTCGGCGGTGCGGGTCACCGCCTGCCGAAACGATGCGCTCGCGCCGACCACGACGCGAACCCGACGCTGCGTGCCCGGCACCGCGAAGGCGCTCACCATCTTGACCGGCGTGCCGAGCGCGCTGGTGTCGAGGCTGCGCTCGAGCGACTTGGCCATGGTCGCGCTCTCCAAGACCAGCACCGCGCTCGACGCGTCGGGCCGCTCGACGCGCCATCGCACGTCTTTCGCGACCTTGATGTCGACTGAGCCTCCGGCAGTCGACTCCTTGAAGCTGACGCCCTTCACCTCGACCGAACGCTCCTCATCGACAAGGCGCTTTCCATCGATCTCCGCCACGGTGGCCTCCGAGGCAGTCTCGGGCACTGGCGCGCGGAAAGTGACGTCGAGGCCTTTGGGGGTGCGAGCCGTACTAAAGCTCGGCATCTCGTCGCGGCCTTCGACGACCACGCGAACCTTTCCCTCCGAGGCGCCCAAGCGAACCTCGCGCACCAGCGCATCAGACACTTTGGGAGCGCGGGCGCTGCTCTTCACGCCGAACAGGTCGATGGCCAAGCGCGGCGGGTTCTGCAGCGTCGTGAGCTCGAACTTCGCGACCGGCCCGTCGGTCAACAGCCGAAGGGTGCGGTTCGACCAGCGAACCCCTTTCAGCGTGTGTGCGGGGTTCGCCACCGCGATTTCGTCGATGCGGGTGTCGATCACGTCGTTGTCGGCGCTGGGAGGCGCGGCCGTCGTGGGCTCGGCTGCAGCAGCGACGAGCTCAGCAGCCGGGGCCGTCTCAGGCGCCACCTCGGCGACAGGCGCAGGCTGCACCCGGGCGGCGCCCTCGAGAGCGACGACGAGGTCGTTGTCTCGGGCACGCACGTCATAACGCTCAAGCCCCTCGAGACCGATGAGCACGCGGCCCACCTCGCTTCGGGCATTCGAGAACTGCGAAGCCACGATGCCGACGGCCGGGCCCGCGCCGTCGTGGTGCCCCTTGACGTTGGCCGTCGACGTGTTGGCCAGATCGATCACCAGCCGGTCGGGGTCGTTGAGGCGAAAGACCGAGAAGGTCGGCGGGTGCGAGCCGCGGAGCACGATCTGCGCTCCGCTCGGCGTCGCACTCACGTCGACCGCCTTGAGCGTGTTCATATCTGTCGCAGCGGCGGCCGTAGACAAAGCCATCGCCGCAGCAAGCGTCATTCGAGTAATCACACGTTTCTCCGTAGATGAGTGCTGAGGGCGCATGGCTATTCGCGCATCTTTCCGACCATGAGGTCGAGAACTGGCTGGTGCTTCAACTCTTTTTTGACACACAAATTTTGACGGTTCGGCTGTGCACGACCGTCGGGGCCACGCACGAACGACGTCACGACAATACAGTCACGAAGAATGGCCGTAACTTTTCCGCCCTGGCGGCCAATCTTCGAGTTGCGGTGCACCAGGTGACCAATCTTGTTTGAATCTTCGACCATCGCCATCGGGTTTGAATCACCACTGATGACGGCGACCAGCGTGAAGTAGTCGAGCTCGCTCTTGCACAGGGGGTCATCGCAGGCATCTTCGCCCTCGGTTGGAGGGCCCGTTGGCGTCTGCGGCTCATCTTCGGCCAGGCGCGAGTTGCGGAACGGGTCTCGCTTACCCAGCGGCACGTACGCGTACACATACGGCGCCGAGAGGACACCTGCGTCGGTCGCGGTCGAAGCCGGGGCCGCCGCTTTTTTCGCGGGGGCCGCCGCCGGGGGCGCGGCAGCCGCTGGCGGGGGCGGATCGTCGCCACACCCCCACAAACCGACAACGCCCACAATGAGCACGAGCTTTAGATTTGGCATGAGATCGGCCTTCACTTGGGACCATTAAAACGGAAGGCGGTCGCCGTGAAATCAGACTTGAGCATCAACTTGTCGCCACGTCGCGACGGCGAGTCCAACTTGATGTTGGTGATGTTCACGATGCGGCGCATGTTCGATATCTCCTGAAGGAAGAGCGCGATTTCGTGATAATTCCCATTGACGGTCATCATGACCGGCACCCGCGAGTAGAAGGCCTCTGGTGCCTCACCAGCGGGGACAACCGACATGATATCGAGGCCGGATTTGCGCCCGATGTCATTGAGGTTCCCCAGGAGCTCTTCGATGTCTTTCTTTTCGGGCAGCTCGGTCAACGCGTCTTGCAGCTTCTGATCGAGCTGGTCCATTTCTCGTCTTCGGTCGTTCAGATTGTCTGCAATCTCTTTCTTCTCGGCGTACGTCTTGTCGAGCGAAGACTGCTGACCGACCAAAGACTCGATTTGGGTTTCGACGTCTTGGATCAGAAGGAAGTAGCATGCCGTGGTCAAGAGAATCACCACGCCCGCGAAGATACCGGCCTTCGCGGCTACGTTGAGTTTGTTAATTCTGTCGAGAATCTGTTCCACGGTTCACGACCTCAGATCGCGTAGTTGGCCATCATGGTAATGTCGAACCTCACCGACCTCGCACCCGGCGTCGTGCTCGAGGCAATGCTCCCCTTCAGCTCGACGTTGGTGAAGAAATAGCTCACCTCGGAGAGCGGAAAGTCCTCCATGGCGCCTTCACCGCTCAGAAGCTCGATTCGAACCGAGGTGGCGTCGCGCTTGCGCTCCACGACTCGGCCCATTCCCTTCGGTGTCCACACCACGTTGGAGAGCGCCTTCATGAATTCAGACACATCTTCGTGGCTCTCACCGCTCCCGGCGATTCGAGCCGCTGATGAAATCTCGGTGAAGGTATCGAGTGACACCTTCTTCGGAATCGAGCTCGCCAGCGCGTCGAGCATTCGAACCGGGCCTGCGCGCTGCTTGCGAAGCTTGTCGAGAATCGAAAGCTTGTCCAACACCTCTTTCCGGCGGGTGTTGAGCTTGGTGACCTCACCGATAACCTTGTCGAGCTCAGTGATTCGCTGCTGGGTCTGATTCACCAAGTCTTGTTTGCGCTGACGCTCGGCGTCTCGGGTGAGGAACCAGTAGTAGTTCGCCGCGCCCGTCATGGCGATGAGCATGAGCCCCGCCACCAAGAACTGGCGCCCAGACTCGCGCTTGGCGGCCTGTCGAACGGGGAGGAGGTTGATTTTGATCATCATGGCGTCTTGTCCTCTCCTTTCAGCTCAGCTTGTCGCCCGGCTTGCGCAGCGCGAGGCCCACCGCGACCGCGGCCTGAGGGGCCACGTCCATGATGAAGGCGGGGTCAAATTTTCTGTTATCAATTTCAATTCGCTTGAAGGGGTTGAGAATTTCGACCGGCACCCCGACGCGGGTCTCGATGGTCTTGAACAGCGCGGGCACCTTCGCCGTACCGCCCGACAAGAACACCTTGGAGAAGTTCGAGTCGGCCGCGGTGCCTGCGTAGAAGTCGAGCGAGCGCTGAATTTCACCCGCCACCTGTTCAGCCACCTGCGACATGACCTTCTCGACCTCTTGCGGAACGACCGCGTCGGCGTCGCTGCGGCCACCACCGACCTTGAGCGCCTCGGCTTCTTCGTACGAGACGTTGAGCTGCTTCTGAATTTCTTCGGTGAACTGGTTGCCGCCGATGGTGACGTCGCGGGTGAAGGTGGTGACGCCCTGGGACAGAATGTTGATGTTCACCACCGCGGCGCCGGCGTTGATCAACACCACCGTTTCGCTCTGCGGAACTTCGTAGTTCGACGAGAAGCAGTTCTGTACAGCGAAGGCATCGACGTCGACGACCACCGGCGTGAGCCCCGCTTCGGACACGACCGACGTGTAGTCGTTGATCATGTCTTTCTTGGCGGCGACCAGCAGCACGTCCATCTGGCCGGTGGCGTCGTTCGCCTCGGGCCGGAGGATCTGCGTGTCAATATTCACGTCTTTGATGTCGAAGGGGATGTGCTGCTCGGCTTCCCACTGAATCGCCTCTTCGAGCTCTTCTTGCGACATGCGGGGCATCGAGATCTTCTTGATGATCACCGAGTGACCGCTGACGCCGATGGCGACTTCCTTCGTCTTGATCTTGAGCTCGCCCAGGAGCTCTTGAATCGCCTGCACGATGGCAGTCGAGTTCATGAGCGCGCCGTCGACGATCGCCTCGGGCGGCAGCGGCTTCATGCCGAAGCTCTGGAGCGCGTACACCACGTCACCCCGGCGACGTTGCTCCTTGAGCTGAATGAGCTTCACACCGGAAGAACCGATGTCCAGCCCAAGTGCCAGCTTCGTTTTTGCCATGAACCCCTGCTCCTTCCCCGAGAGACGCGCTGAGCCTACGGCCTGCGCCGCCGCTCACAAGAAAACTGCCGTTTCACTCTTCGAATACCTGATCGCGATCTTGAACTTTCAACCCCAGCGCGAGAATGATCTTCCGCTTGGTGTCGAGGCGACAGCTCTCACCTCGCTCGATGCGATCGATGGTCAGCACCGACAAACCTGATCGGCGGGCCAACTCGGCCTTCGACATCATCCGCTCTTGGCGGAGCACCTGGACCCGGTTGCGGAGTCGCGCTTCTTCGTCAGCGTCGCTCATCGAAGGCGAATCGTTGATCGCACGCAGCGCCCTGTCAACTCAGTGATCTGTCAATGACACATAATTATGTGTCATTGATATGCATTTGTACCCCCGGTTGTGGGTACGACACTACCCTCCCACCAGGGGTAGACTGCGGCGCTCGACGATTTTTACGGTTCGGTCGGCTCGGGCTCGACGTTCGGCTCGAAGCCGGCGTCGACGGTCATCGCCGCGAAGTTCCCCGAGAGGGTGCGATTGAAGCCGAGATCGCCGCCTTCTCCCTCGAAGAGCATCGAGAAGTTCCCTCGGGTGACACCGCCAGCGACGCCGCCAGAGGTGATCACCATGTCGCCCTTTTTGACGTTGGGCAGCACGCGCACGGGCTCGCCGCCGGGGGCGGTGGCCACGCTGGTGCGCTGGTGGCCGGGCTCGTATTCACCCTCGAGGGGGATGCGCACGCCGGGCTTGAGCTCGACGTCTTTGAGCGCCACCGAGACGCGCACTACCACGTCGTAGAAAACGCCGCGGTTTCGGTAATACGTCACCTGGAGCGCTTCGTCGTTGCGGTACACGTCGGAGCGCGACACCTCGAGGGAAATGACCTCGCCGAGGCTGCCGCCGAGCGCGTTGTCGCCGCCGCACCCGAGCAGCACGAGGCACCCGAGCAGCGCTGGCCGCACCATCACTTCTCCACCGCCAGCTTGAGCACACCCGCGGTGGAGCTCACGCGGCCCGTCGAATCGAGCGCCGCCGGCGTGCGGTACACCACCGCGCGCTTGCCGCTCGAGAGGAACTTGAGCTTCGGGGCCCACCCGCCCTCGGTGTCGACGGTGCGCTCCTGCCAGTTACCGCCGATGCGCTGGGTGATGCGGAGCTCGTCTTCGGTCTGCAGACAGCTCGTGGCGGTGACGCCCGCGCGCGCCGAGCACACGTAGAAAGCGATGGCGGGCTCGCCTTCGTTGATGGGGTCCATCGCCAGCGACGGGTACCAGCCGCCGGTGCCGCTGCCGAAGACCGGGTCGATCACGGTCCACGACGCGCCGGTGGCGGACTTGATGTAGCTGAGCTGGCTCGTCGCGCGGTCGGTGACGGCGATGCCGAACCCTTCCATCGGGTGGTACGCCAGGGTCGCGCCGGTCATGGTATCGGCGATGTTCAGCAGCGCAGCCGGCGCCGACCAGCCCGCGTCGGGCAACATGCGCTGGAACAGCACGTTATTGCCGATCGTATCGGCGCCGCCGAAGGCCTGGTCGTAGACGATCGCTGGGAGGTCACCCTCGCCGATCGCCACCTGCAGCCGCCCGCCATACGCCTGCTTGTGGTCACCCGTGAGGCAGCTGCGCACGAGCGCCGTTTCAGACGCGCCGGTCATCAGCTCGACGTCAGACGAGGCCCAGTCTTGCTGCGGGAACTGCCCGTTGTGGCCATCGCGGAACACCACGAACATTCGGCCCGCGGCGTTGAAGCCGACGGTCGGCCACAAGCCTGGCAAGAAGCCCTGGTCGATCGAGCTGCAGGCCGGCGGTGCGGAGACGATGGCGATGTCGGTCTCGCGCCACAGGCCGGTGCTCGACAGGCGCCGCATGATCGCCGCGTCGCTCTGGAACCAGAAGATGGAATCGCCCGGCATGAACCCCGCCGCGCCGCCGAGGAAAGCCACCACCGGCTCTTTGCTGAGCGGGTCGAACGCGAGCGAGAGCCCTACCATGCGCTGTACCGAGCGCAGCCTCTCGGGGGTCGACACCGTGCCGTTGCGGAACTCGACGTACTTCAGGTCGTAGTTGGGGACGCCGACGGGATCTTCGATGCCGTTCGGGGTGAAATACACCGCGCCGATTCGGTCATCGGCGTCGACGGCCGCGGCGAACACCACCGTGTCGCGAGCGTCAGGGTCGAGGGTGGTGAGGGTGAAAAACTCAGACGTGCTGCCGCCACCGCCGGTGCCGCCGCCCGATTTACCGCCTCCGGTTCCACCGCCAGAGCCGCCGCCTGAGCAGCCGGTCAACGCGGGCGCTGACAGCGTCGTCAGCACCGGCGCGAGGCCCACCAACACGAGTCCACTGAGTTTCATGAAACGAGGCATGGCACTGGCTCCTTCGGCCCGAACAAGCCGTCATCGTACCGTGCATCCCGTCGTTGTCGCGTGGGCTTTCGTCCCCCGCACCTGTGGTGGAGAGTCCACCCCTGCGCACGGCGCGCTTGCTGCGTCGAGACGGGCGGAGAATGCTCTCGCGGCCATGAGCCCTGACGACACGCCGAGCGAACTCCCCCACGCCGACGATGATGTGAGCCGGCGCGTCTTCGTGCAGCACCTGACGTTTATGGGCGGCGGCGTGGTGCTGCTCGGCGGCGCGTGCAAGGAGCCCGTGCCCCCTCCTCCGCCCGCCCCCGCCGCGCCGCTGACGACGAAACACCACACGTTCACCGACGACGAATTCGCAGTGTTGGCCGCCGCCACCGAGCGCATCCTGCCCAAAGACGAAGACGTGGGCGCGCTCGACACCAACGTGGCCAATTACATCGACACCGTGCTGCAGACGCCGCAGCTGTCTCAGATGAAAGATCAGTTCGTGCCCGGCGTGCCCGCTCTCAACCGCCGCTGCCAGCGCCAATTCAAGGTCGACTTCGTCAAGGCCACACCGGCGCAGCAAGACGAGCTGCTCACCGCGTTCAAGAACAGCGGTGAGCGCACGGGCGAGGCCAAGTTCTACGAGATTCTGGTGGTGCTGACGCTCGAGGGCTTTCTCGGAGACCCGAGCTACGGAGGCAACACCAACAAGGCCGGCTGGGGCGTGGTGGGCTTCTCGCTGGTGCAGCACGGCCCGGCAGACCCGAGCGGCGGTTACGACGGCATGAAGCGCCTGCACGAGATGAAGTGCGGCGGCGGGAAGGGGTGCTGACATGGCGACGCGCGACGCGGTCGACGTGTGCATCATTGGCTCCGGCGCGGGCGGGTCGCCCATGGCGCTCGAGCTCGGGCGGGCAGGCTTGAAGGTCGTGGTGCTCGAGAAAGGCGGCTGGTACCGCCCCGAAGAATTCGTTCACGACGAGATTCTCAACTCGCGGCGAAACTTCTTCATGCCACTCCCGTGGGACGAGCCGCACCTCTGGCGCTCGGGACCAGATCAACCCTTCTCCCGCACCAACGAGGCGTGGACCGCGAACTGCGTCGGCGGCGGCACCGTGCACATGTCGGGCTATTTCTACCGGCTGAAGCCCGTCGATTTTCGGCAGAAGAAAGAGCTGGGGGCCGTCGCGGGCGCAAACGTTGTCGACTGGCCGATTTCCTACGACGAGCTGGCGCCATTTTATGACCGTGCCGAGGCCGAGCTCGGTGTGTCGGGCAACGCCGTGCCGCACTCGTTCTCTGAGCCGCGCTCGCGCAACTACCCGCTGCCTCCACTCGCGGAGCACCCGGTGTCGCAGGCCATTGACCAGGCGTGCGCCGGCCTTGGGTGGAAGGCGATTCCGACCGCGCGCGGCATCATCAGCACGCCGTACAAAGGCCGAAACGCGTGCACGTACTGCACGCTCTGCGGCAGCTACGGCTGCGAAAACGGCGCGAAGTCGAGCACCCTCGCGGCCCTCATCCCCGCTGCGGTGGCCACGGGCAACGTCGAGGTGCGCCCGCGCTCGATGGCCAAGGAGATCACCGTCGACGCCAAGGGCAACGCGAAGAGCGTGCTCTACCTCGACGAAAACGGCGTGGAGCACGAGCAGCCGGCGTCGACCATCGTCGTCAGCTGCACCGCGATCGAGAGCGCGCGCCTGCTGTTGAACTCACAGTCGACGCGTTTCCCCAACGGGCTCGGCAACGACAGCGGCCAGGTGGGCAAAAACCTCGTCTTCTCGAGCTTCGGCCAGTCGCGCGCCACGTTTCGGGTGTCGAAGCAGAAGTCGACCCACGCCTGGCTCGAGGCGCAGGCGCCCTTCGTCAACCGCAGCCTGCAAGAGTTCTACGTCATGCCGAACGACCGCTACGGCTTTCGCAAGGGCGGGACGCTGGGCTTCATGTTCCAGCACCCGAACCCGATTTTCGCCGCGGTGAACATGGCGAAGAAGGGGCCCGACGGGGTGTTCGGCAAGGCGCTCAAAGACAAGCTGCGCGCGTACCGCGACAGCCGCATTCTCGAGTTCGAGATCTACGGCGAGTTCTTGCCCACCGACGGCACGTACATGCAGGTCGACCCGAAGGTGAAAGACAAGTGGGGGCTTCCGGTGGCGGCCATCACCGTCAAGCGCCACCCGCGCGACTTCACCATGACCAAGTTTTTGGTCGAGCGCGGCGAGGAGGTGCTCGCGGCGATGAAGCCCGACTCGCTCGACCGGGTCGGCACCGCCGGAGAGACGACCATTCTCCAGGGCGGTACGTGCCGCTTCGGCACCGACCCAGCGTCGTCTGTGCTCGACAAGAACTGCCGCATGCACGCGGTGAAGAACGTCTACGTGGTCGACGGCAGCTTCATGCCCACCAGCGGCGCGGTGCCCTTCACCCTCACCATCGTGGCCAACGCGTTTCGCGTGGCCAGCTCGGTGGTGGCGTCCCTCAAGAAGCGCTGAGCGCTACTGGCAGGTATTGCCGGCGGTGCACGTGCCGGAGCAGCACCGGCTCGCGTCGGGGGTCTGCCCGCCGTCGGGCAACGTCAACATGGCGCAGGTGCCACCGGTGGGGCGGCAGTAGCACGGCGAAATGCCGCCGTCGGGAGGCACGCCGCAGCCGGTGATCGTGAACGTTTTCTCGGCCGCGTTTTCAGCGTCGCTCGTCACCGTGAGCGTGGCCTGGTACTGCCGCGGCTGCGACGGCTTGAAGGTGACCTCGACCACCGACGTCTTGTTGCCCTTGATCGTCGTCCCAGGGAGCGGGTCGCGGGTGTAGGTCTCGGACCAGCCAGACCTGAAATTGAAGGCCTGCAGATCGGCCGCGTTTTCGCTGGTCAGCGTCACCGAGGAGATCGTGAGGTCGGCGACGCCGCCATTGCGGATCTGCAGGTTCTCGAACGCCGTCTGGCCGATGAACGTGCCTTGGTTGAACTCCTGTGCGAAACCCAGGCTTTCGCGGTCGGCGCACAGCTGCGCCTTCGACATCAACGAATCTGGGTCACATACCGTTGGTGCCTTCCCACACGAGAGAAAAGCCACCACAATGACCACCGCTGCTGCCGCGACCCACTTCGAGCAATTCATGAACATTCTCCCCTTCGGCAAAGTGCGCTGCTGTGTAGCTCAAGCATCAGGCATCGTCGCGATTCTGGTGTTGACCGCCTGCGGCGGCGTGCGCGACCAATTCATCGCCGGCCGGGTACAAGACGAATGCGACGGCACCTGGCCCATCTGCAACACGCAGGTCGGCTGCGTCATTGGCGACCGGAGCTACGTCGACGGCCGCTTCCCCGGCAAGAACCGCGTCATCATTCAGCTGTTCGAGCCGTCGAGCGTGACGGTGTCGTTTTACCTCGAGCAGGTCTCCGGCGCGGGCGAAGAGACGGCCATCAACTTCAACGAAGACGGCTGCCGCGCGCGCGTGCGCACCACCGTGTCGGGGCGCACCTTCGTCGGAGAGTCGCAGCAGAAGGGCTTCGTGAGCCGCAGCGCTGATCTGTCGGGTGTCGGCGATCATCTCATCGAGTGGGAATCAGACGCGCGTGCCAACTACCTCGCGAAGGTCGACGTGCTGCCGCTCCGCTTGAAGGACAACCCGTCGGGCCAGTAGCGCCGAAGTTCGTGACACCGCCGAGGCCCTTCACTGCGGTGTGAAGCGGCAACCGCCGTCGCTCACCGGGCACATGGTGTTCCCGGCTGGGTACGGAGCGATGGTCTGCCGCAGCCGGTATGACAACGGGTCATTGCGCGTGCGGTTGATGGCCGCGACGTTGACGTAGAATCGGCCCGCCTGCACCCTCGTGGCCCCCACGCAGTAGCACGCGGCCGGCGTGGCGGTGATGACGGTCGAATTCGCCTGCACCGACTTGGTGAACAAGATGCGCTGGTTGCCATTCGTCACTGGCAGGTACCAGGGGGTGATGGCGTCGAAGGTCGCGGCCAAGATGACCTGGCGGGCCGACTGGCAGAGGCCTCCGTCTGGCAGGGGCAGCGCGCTGCCGCACACCGCGACCTCGAGCGCGAGATCGGCTGGAGGGGTACCGCCGTCGTTGTGACCGAGCACCCACTCCAGGCCCCACGACTGATCGCCCTGGGCGTTGATGGGGTAGGCGAACTCGTACATGTCTTTGTCGGTCTCGTACGCGTCGTAGTCGTTGGGCCCCCGCACGCCGTTGCCGTCGTTCGCGTCGAGCTCGAGCAGCTGCCCGTGCCCAAATGAAAGCACGCCGGGCGCGTCGATCGAGCTCGGCCCGAGCTGCACCTGGGTGGGGCCACCAAGGCGCGCCTGCTCATCAGCGTCGGCGTCGAGCGAGAGCTCGACCGACCACGGCGCGTCATCGGCGTACTTCTTCTGCCCCTTCCCCTCGTCGCGCACCAAGAACAGGAAGGTGCCGCCCGCCGCCGGCACCGGCACCGCGCCGACGAAGTTCTTCAGCTGACGGAGCCCGGGAATGGTGGCCTCTTCGATGCGCTCCGACCACAGGCACTGCGGTGGATCCGACGTGGTGCACAGCGAAACCACCGACTGGCCGGCCGGGCTCTGTTTGTCGGTGAAGCTGCGGGGACAGACGTCGGCGCGGTCGGTGCAATTGGTGACGCGATCGCCCAGCGTCGCGCCGGTGGTGATCTGAGTGATGAGGCGCAGCTGCCGGCTGGGAATCGCGCTCAGCGGAGGGAAGCGACCTCCAGTACCCGGAGCGAAGGCGTAGCGCAGCGTACGCGCCGAGCCCCCCGGAGGAACCACCAGCTTGAACCACTCCTCGTCGGCAACGTACGAGATGCGCCCGGTGAGCGTGGTCGTGCCCGGAGTGAGGTTGAGCGTCGGCGCGGTCGCAGGGCTGTCGTTCGGCTCCTGCGTGTCGAGGTCGGGCAACACGCGCACGTCGACGTCGTATTTCACCCGCAAATCGCCCTTCGCCGGCGTCGACTGGTTCGGCAGCTTGTAGCCCTGCACCACCAGCGTGTAGGTGCCCGGCGTCGCTGCGAGCCGCGCGGTGGCCAGGTCGATCTGAAGGAATTCGTTCTCCATCACCCCTTCGGAGATGGGCACGCCCGCCGGGTCGTTCAGCACGTACGACAGCCGGTACGCGAGCGCCGGCAGCAGCGGCTGGGTCATCGCCGGAGAGCTGATGTGCACGTAGATGATCTGCCGGGCGCCGCTCGCCACGTCGAAGGTGAAGCGGTCGACGTCGTCGTTGGTCGCCAGGTACCCAGACGAGGTGCCCTCGAGCAGCGCCGTCTGCCCCGAACCTGACGCGGTGAGCGCAATGGCGGTGGGCGTCGCGTCGTTCGGCTCGTTCGGGTCGGGGTTCTCGAGAACCTCCACCAGCAGCTGGTACGGGTTGCGGTTGTCGACCTTTCGCATCAACGCGTTGTCGTCTTTGTCGGAGAGCTGAATGAGCAGCTTCGCGTTCGACTCCGAGAACGGGACGATCAGGTCGATGGGCTTCGGGGCCGCCGCGCCGTGGTTGTCGATGCCTGACGCGACGCTCCGGGCGCCGTCATCTCGCAGCACGTTCAGCAGCAGGTTCACCGCGGTCTGGGGCGCCGCGTAGGCAGCGGTCACGTGCAGCAGGCACCGCGGGTTGAGTCCGTCGGGCAGCTGCGCCAGGTACCAGTCTTTGTCGGCGGAGCCGTCGGCCAGGGTCGAGATGTAGCCCTCGAGCGCCACCGCCGCCTGACCGCCAGCTGGGCAACCCGAGCCGACCGTCACCGCGCAGCGCGGGTCGGACTGCGCCTCCTCGGGCGAGTTGCAGCGATCTTCAGGCAGCTGCCCCTCCTCGCACACCGGCTCGTCTCCGGTGATGCACTCCGCGTCATCTTTGGGGCAGCCGAGCAACACCACTGCCGCACCGCACACCGCACGCCACATCGAAGAATGAAAGGTCATAGGCAAAAGGAGCTACGGCGAAGAAGGTTGGACCACCTGCTGCGGCCCACACCCGGAGACGAAGTCGTCGGGCGTCACGCGAATGACGCCGTCGACCGGAGAGCGAATGCCACCCACCGGGTACCGGCTCGTGGTGTGGCGGAAGGTACGAATCAGGGAGCGCCCGGTCGGGTCATCTCCCGGGAGCGACGAGAGCGAAACGAAGATGTCGTTGTACCCCGCGCCGCGCCGGTACAGATCTTCACCGCCGTCGGGGTTCCCCGCGTCGCGGGTGTCGGGCAGCGTGTTGGCGAGCAGCACGTTGTCGATGCGGAACTCGAAGCACTGCTGCCCCTGCGCGTTGAGCCCGCCCCGCCTCTGAACCTGGTACCGGTACCCGACCGCGGTCAACTTCGCCGCGTCAGCCAACAGCGGGTCGGCGTGGAGCTGCACCTCGTCGCCGTTGAGCACGCGGTCGTTGTCGGGGTCTTGCTCGAGGTCTCGAGAAGACGGCTGGGCGCCGAGCTTCCACTCCGTCGCGTCGGGAATGCCGTCGTCGTCGGAGTCGGCGCGCAGCGCGTTGGTGCCGACGATCTGCTCGTCGCAGTCGTTGAGCCCGTCGCAGTCTTGATCAACTCCGCGCAGCTCGGGCGGACAGCCGGGGTCGACGCCGCCGCCGTCGGGCAGCTGAACCTGGTTGGCCGTGAAGTTCGCGCCGCGGCCCCGGTAGAACACCTCGACGCCGTCGGAGAACCCGTCTCCGTCGGTATCGGCCACCCACGGCAGCGTGCCCGCCTTCACCTCGTCGGGCACGTCGGGGTCGGGAGAGAAGTCGATGAGGCCATCGCTGTCGGTGTCGGCGAGCTCGTCGGGGCTGCCCGCGGGCGCGGAGAAGTTGCTCGCCACGAGCTTGTCGAACGAAAACGAGCGCCGCAGATTGCCGAAGCGAAAGCTCAAGAAGTTGATGGGCTCGTTGTTGCGAAAGTCGCGAAAGTCGCCGCCCCCCAGCACCGACATTTTGTTGAGGCGCTCGGAGTTCGTGTTGACGATGAGCAGCGGGCACGCCGCCGGAGGGAGAATCGGCAGCCGGCACCCGCTCCCGCCGACTGGGCCGGTGATGCCTCCGTCGAGCTCGCAGTTGGTCGAGGCGATCGGCTGCGTGGGGCGAAACACGTGCACGGTGTTCACCTTCACGTCGTCGGCGAGCTCCTTCAGCTGGCGAATGCGCCGCACGGCGTCTCCGCAGAGCAGCTCGTCGTCTTGGTTGTTGGTCGGCTGGCCGTCGGACAAGAAGATGACCGAGTAGCGCCCGCGCACGTCGTCGGTGCCCATGATGCGGCCGTTGGAGATGTCGCGGTTCACCAGCGCGTAGATGTCGCTCAGCGGCTTCACGAAGTCAGTGGAGTCGCGGTTCGGCATTGTTCCAGGCGCGGAGAAGTTCAAGATGCGCTGGCGCAGCAAGGTGCGGTCGTCGAACGAGTACGAGGTGATGGGCTCGAACTCAGCCAGACCGCTCTTGGTCAAAAACGCCGACGTCGAGCCGGCGAAGAGCATCACGACGAACGAGACCTCGTCTTCTTGCGGGAGCGAGTCGAGCAACTGCACCGTCGCCAACGCGCGGCTGCCGTCAGGGT
>JAEUJT010000106.1 GCA_016793525.1 Archangium sp.
ACCAGCAGGCGAGCCCCGAGAGCGCGCACCCGGCGCTGGTACTCGAGGGGAAAATGGTAGCCGTCGGCCACGACGATGCTCGCTCCGGCGGCCTTGGCAGCGGCGACGGTGAACTGGGCGTCATCTCCGCCGGCCGGCGAGGCCACCACCGACGCCCCCGAGCGCTCGAGCCGCGTGACGAGCGCCGGTGGAATTGCGCCTCCAAACGTGACCGCGCCGCCTGCCTCGCGCCAGGCCTCGGCGAGGGCCAGCATGCGCATGACGTGGCCCGTGCCCATCGACGCGCTCGCGTCGGCGCGAATGAAGAGGCCCTGCGTCATCCCTCGTTGATCCGCGAGAGCACCTCGCCGGTCACGTTGATGACTTGATCGGCCTCAGCGTCGGTGAGCCCGGGGAACATCGGCAAGCTGAGACAGCCCGCGTAGTACGCGTCGGCGCCGGTGAAGGTACCTTGCGACAGGCCGGCTTCGACGAAGTCTGGCTGCGTGTGGACCGGAATATAGTGAACCTGCGGCCCAACCCCGCCCGCTCGGAGCCCGTCGTAGAGCGCACGGCGCCTCCGGGAAACCGTCTCGAGCGACTCACTGGAGCGCTGAACGAGGCGCACCACGTACAGGTGGTACGCCGAACGAACGCCCAGCGGCACCTTCAGCGGAGCGAGCACGCCCGCGAACGGAGACCGAGCGAACGCGGCGTCGTACTTCGACGCGAGCTCGCGCCGTCGCGCGACAAACCGGCCCAGCTTCTTCGCCTGCGATACACCAAGCGCGCACTGAATGTCGGTCAGCCGGTAGTGGAACCCGAGCGACTGCTGCTCGTAGTACCAAGGGCCGTCGTTGCGCGTGAGCCTCTTCGGGTCTTTGGTGATGCCGTGGGTGCGCAGCTCGAGCAGCGTTCGGTACGCACCCTCGTCGCTGGTGACGATGGCCCCACCTTCGGCCGTGGTGATGTGCTTCACCGGGTGGAACGAGAGAATCGCCATCTGCGAATCCACACAACTCGCGGCGGAGCGCACCTCGCCTGACTTCGCGGTGTACGTCGCGCCCAGCGAGTGGGCCGCGTCTTCGATGACCACCGCTCCGACCGAATCGGCCAGGGTACGCACGGCCTCGAGATCGGCCACGCTTCCAGAAAAGTCGACCGGGACGATGACCTTGGGGGCAGCTCCGCTCGCCTTGAGCTCGGCCACGCGCTCCGACAGAGCAGCGAGCGACACGTGCCCGGTCGCCGGGTCGATATCGGCCAGCACCGGCCGCCCGCCTGCGTAGCGAATGCAGTTGGCGGAGGCCACGAAGGTCACGTCAGACGTCACGCCCGTGCTGCCTGGCACGACGCCCGCAGCGAGCGCCGCGAGGTGGAGTGCCGCCGTGCCCGACGACACCGCCACGGCGTACTTCGCGCCGGTCAGCTCGCACAGCGCCTGCTCGAACGCGGCCACCGTGGGCCCCTGCGTCAGCCAGTCGCTGCGCAGCTGCTGCACCACCGCGGCGACGTCGTCGTCTTCAATGAGCTGCCTGCCGTAGGGAATCACAAACCTCTCCTCACCACGCCCACCGATTGTCGGCCAGCCACGTACGGGTGCGCGAGATGCCCTCCTCCAGCGTCGTGCGGGGCTCCCACCCGAGCAACGACTTGGCCAGCGAGGCGTCGCAGCATAGCTTCATAATCTCCGCCTGGGGGTGGTCGTGCGCAACGCGGTCGACGCGGTTTCCCGGCGAGCAGCAGAGCGCCGCGAGTTGATTCACCGAGACATCGCGGCCGGTCCCGGCGTTGACGATGCGCCCTTCAACCGCCTCGGCCAGCGCGGCCTTCACCACGAACTCCGCGCAGTCTTCGACGTAGAGCAGGTCGCGCGTCTGCTCGCCGGAGCCCTTCACCAGCAGCGGCTCCTTGGCCAGGTCGCGCTTGAGGAAGATGGACACCACGCCGCCCTCGGAGTTGCTCTTCTGAAACGGGCCGTAGGTGTTGAAGGGGCGCACCACCGTGACCGGCATGCGGTACGCGTGGAAGTACGAGAGCGCCAACATGTCGGCGCCGATCTTCGCGGCCGCGTACGGTGATGCAGGGCGGTATGGGTGCGTCTCACGAATCGCCGCGCCGCCAGCCAAGTCGTACACCATACAAGTCGACATCACCGCGACGCGTGGACCGCGGAGTTTCAGGCGCGGTACGTCACGATCGAAGTCGAAGTGCTTGGCGTCGAAGTCGAGCCCGTTGCGCGCGAAGTACTGTCGCCGACACGCCTCGAGCACGCGAAAGGTACCCAGCGCGTCATTGCGGAACGTCGGCTCGGGGTCATCGATGGACTTCTGCACGTGGATCGACGCTCCGAGGTGCAGCACGACGTCCCACGGCTCGCGCGCGAAGAGCGGGTCGAGCACGTCAGCGCGAGTCAGGTCACCCTGCACCAAACCGAGAAAGCCCGGGCGACCCTCGAAGCCGGACAGGTTTTCTTTGCGACCGTTCGAGAAGTCATCGAGCGCGAGCACCTCGTGCTTCTCACGCAGCAGGCGCTCCACCACCCAGCGCCCAATAAAACCGGCTCCACCGGTGACGAGACACTTCATGCGAAAGAACCACCCTTCTGCAGGTACGGCTCGAGGATCTTCTCGGCCTTCAGGTACTCGACGATTTCAGCTCGAGACATGAGTGCATCTTTGCCCGAGTGCCATTCACGGGTGACCGGATGGCCTCCGACGGTGGTACGCGTGGCGCCGTCGTAGGTCTCGGCGTTCGGAGAGAGCACAACGAGCAGCCGCTCGAGCTCGAGGGAGCGGCTCATCTCATCGAGGGAGATAAGCTCTTCGAAAAGCTTCTCGCCTTGGCGCGCTCCGATGAGGTCAATTTTTACTTTCCCTCCCGACAAGAGCTCGGCCATGGCATGTGCGAGGTCGATCACCTTCAGCGCGCGCATCTTGGTGACAAACACCTCGCCGCCTCGCAGCCGACCTCCTGCCTCGATGACCAGCCTGGCGGCTTCGTCGATGGTCATGACGTAACGGGTCATGCCTTCGTCGGTGAGGGAAATCGGCTCTCCGCGCAGGAGCTGTTGCGCAAAAATAGGTACCACCGACCCGCGCGAGCCTATGACATTGCCGAAACGCACTGCGGCGAAACGAGTGCGACGCGTGCCGCGGATCTCATTCGCCGCGGCGATCAACCGCTCTCCCATCATCTTCGAGGCGCCCATTACGTTGGTGGGGTTGACCGACTTGTCTGACGAGGTGAAAACGACGCGCTCGACGTTGGCGTCGAGCGTCGAGCGAATGATGTTGTTCAGCCCGAGCAGGTTCGTCTGCACGACCTCGAACGGGTTGTACTCACCGAGACCGACGTGCTTCAGCGCTGCGGTGTGGAAGACCACGTCGACGCCGTTCATGGCGAAGCGAAGGCGGTCGAGATCGCGCACGTCACCGAGGAGCGGTGTCACCCGCGGGAACGACTTCAACGACTGGTGAAGAAAAAACAGGTCGTTCTCGGAATGATCGAAGCACCGCAGCGCCTTAACCTTCGGCGCGAGCGCGCGACACAGGGCGCTCCCGATGGTCCCGGCGGCTCCTGTCACCAGCACCACGCGGTTCTCGACGAATTCCCATGAGTTCATTGCCAGAGCGAATACCGGAGCCGTCTCACGGTATCAACCGACGCAGCCGGTATCGGTGCGGGTTTCACTCGATCTCCCCAGGTGCTTCCCATAGTGGGAAGGAGGTCGACTTCCCGCGTCAAAGCCACAACCAGCTGAGGTTCCCGTGAACACCGATATCGACGGCATCCGGTTTCAGCGTGAAGGGTATTTGCTCGTGCGAGGCGTCTTCTCGCAGCACGAGATTGAACAACTCCGCTCTGCGGTAACGGAGGCGGCGCACGACGCGAAGCGAAAGGGGACGGTACTCAAGTCGCACACGGGCGAAATCGCGTCCGTCGCAGACGTGGCGAGCATGGCCGGGCTCGACCACCTGCTGTTCGACACACGCATCGTCTCGTTCGCCCGAACGCTCCTCGGCACGGACCAACCGGTCTACTTCGGAGACAGCGGCATCATGGTGGGCGGCGCACTGCGCGGGTTTCACAAAGACAACACCTGTCGTGACGACGGCCGCCACATCGACTGGTTGTCGCCGTACGGCCTGCTCCGCATGGGCATCTACCTGCAGGACCACAAGAATTTCAGCGGCGGTCTCAAGATCCGCGTCGGCTCGCACCAGTACCCCGATGTCACGACAGGTCGCATTCTCGCCGTTCCTTCCGAGCCGGGCGACGTTGTCATTTGGAACATGCGCACCACGCACAGCGGTCACGCGGCGCGATTGCGCGGTCTTCCGACGCTGGGTGTTCAACCGCGGTTCGAGTTCCGCCTCCCGCCAGTGATGCTCCTGCCCGAGCCCTGCGAACGGCTCGCTGTTTTTCTCACCTACGCACGGAGGGGCGTGCACCTCGACGCCTACCTCGACAAGCACCGCAAGCTCGACGAGTACCCGAACAACTATCTCTATCAATCGTGGCTCCACAGCCCCGGTGGTCCGTCGATGCATCAGCGCGCCAAAGCGGCAGGCGTCGAGTTCATCGAGCCGGTGCCCGACTACGGGTCTCTATTCACCAACCCCCCTGCGTATCCGCTCGGCTATGTGCCGACAGGGAGCTCACGCCCAGACGTGTACCCAGCCAAGGGCCTCGAGCGCGTCATCAACGTCATCGGGCGCGCGACGCGTTCAATCCCCGCGCTCGGACGATGGGCCGACCGACGCCGAGAACACTAGACGGCGCCACATCTTCGACCATCACCGGGCTTCACTTCGCGGTTGCAATCAGCGTGTCACCGATGTCGAGCCGTTTCGCGACGACGTTCACAGCTCCCAGGGCGGTCACGAGCATGGGCGACGCATAGATGGCCCGCCGAAGCATCTGATCTGCCGACACTGTCGAAGCCGCTGGAGTGGTCGCTGGAGCAGCCCGCTCCCCGTCAGGCCGACGGAGCAGGCGCTTCGCAACCCCTCGAATGAGCGAGGGAAGCGCCACGTTTCTCGACTCGATTCGCGCCTTTCTCGATGACGAAACCCGCGCGAACAAGCGCTCGAGCGAGCGGCTATTAAAATACGACAGGTGCTCGGCGGAGATGGCGTGCCACTGCGCACCGAGTGCTCTCCGAGAGAGCGAGTCGAAGTTGGGGGTCGTCAGGTACAGCACGCCACTGGGGGCGAGGAGCTGCGAGGCGCGCTCGATGAAACCCACCGGGTTGGGAACGTGCTCGATGAGCTCCGACATGTAGATGACGTCGAACTGCCGCCCGTCGAACGAAGAGTCGAAGAAGTCGAGCACCTTGCAGTTGATGCCCCACGATTGCGCGAGCGCGATGGCGCCTTCTGCGAGGTCGATGCCTTCTGACTGCCAGCCCTGCGTCGCCGCGACGTGAACAAGGTGCCCATCACCGCAGCCGACGTCGAGCAACCGACGTCCCTGGGTCTGAGCCCCCCACGTCTCGAGCAGCTCGAGGTAGCGCCGTTCATTCAGCGGTGTCTGTCTCAGCTCTCGCGGCTTGCCGAGGTAAGCCCGGTAGTAGTCGTAGCGTTCGGCCTCGAAGTGCGTCGGCTGCGTTTCGAGGAACGCGTGGGAGCACGCATCGCACCGCACGATGTGCAGGAGCGTTGCCCCCTCGCGCTTCTCAAACATCGGTACGGCCGACGAGGCGCCGCACACCGGACACGACGGGCCCACGCCTACTCCTTCAGACGCAGCTTCATCTGCACGTCGCTGGACCAGTGGTTGTCGAAGGCGCGCACGCAGGTCGACAAGTAGCGCTCGTAGTTGACCCACACGGTCTCGCCGTTGCTCATCTTCCGGTCGCCCCAGCCCGAGGCCATGATCTTGTCTTTGTTCATGCGGAAGCGGCGGAGCCACTCGGCGGTGGTCTTGCCGTAGTCGACGCGGCGGGTGTTGAGCTGCACGACCTCCCATGACTGGCCGCAGGCGGCGACGAGCTCTTCAAGGCGCGGGTTCAAGCCGCCGGGGAAAATCACGTCGGCGGTGAACTTGAGATCCTCGAGGTCCTTGCGGCCGCGCGGAATGCGGTCACGGAGAATCGCCTGGAAGCCGAAGCACGCGCCGGGCTTCACCCACTTCGCCACCTTGTTGAAGTAGTCCCGATAAATCGGCACGGCGAGGCCCTCTTGCTGCTGCGCCGGCGACACGAGGTGGTCGATCATCTCGATGCTGGTGAGCGCGTCGTACTTTTCGGTGGGCGCGAAGTCTTTGTAGTCGACACACCACATCGTCACGCCCGGCAGCTTGCGCGCCGTGATTTCATCGGCCTGCGCCCGCGACAGCGTGATGCCGTGCGCGCGCTTCACCTTGCGCTCCAGCACCAGGTACTCGAGGTTGGCGCCCCAGCCGCAGCCGATGTCGAGCACGAGTGAGTCGGTCTTCACCTCGGCGAAGTCGGCGAGCCACTTGCTCTTGTTGCGCTGCGCCTGCTCCAACGTCGTGTGCTGCTCATCGAAAACGGCGCTCGTGTAGTGCATGCGCTCGTCGAGCCAGAGCCTGAAAAATTCGTTGCTGATGTCGTAGCCAACTTCAACTTCTTCGCGCGTCGAGGTCATGTCTTCGGTTCCTTCGGTGGTTTGATTTTCAGGCTACGGCGTCGGAGTTGAGCTCGCGGGTCAGCCGCTCGAGCTCTTCTTTCAAAATGTCGGCGGTCTTCACCAGCTGCTCCCGCTTGTGCAGCGACGAGAGGAAGAAGCGCAGGCGCGCTTGGTCTTCCTCCACCGCGGGGTACAGAATCGGCTGCACGTTGATGCCGCGCGTCTTCAGCGCGTCGCTCACCTGCAGGCACAGCACCGAGTTGCCGATGATGGCCGGCACCACCGCGGAATCTTTCGACGGCCCCGTGTTGATGCCGCGCGCCTTGAGCTGCTCGAGGAAGAACTTGGCGTTCTCTTGGCACAGGGTGACGCGTTCGGGGTGGGCCAGCATTTCGTGTGTCGACGCCAGCGCGGCGGCCGCGTTCGGCGGAGAGATGCCCACCGAATAGACGAAGCCGGGCGCGGTGTACTTGAGGTATTCGACCAGCGCCTTTGAGCCTGCGATGTACCCACCGCAGCTGGCGAACGACTTCGACAACGTGCCGCCCCACATGTCGACGTCGGCGCGGTTGACGCCGTAGTACTCGCCGATGCCACGGCCCGTCTTGCCGATGGTGCCAGCGGAGTGCGCCTCATCGACCAGCAGCAGCGCGTGGTGCTTCTTCTTCACCTCGATGAACTTCGGCAGGTTGGGAATGTCGCCGTCCATCGAATAGACACCTTCGATGCAGATGAGCACGCGGCGGTAGTGCGGCCGCAGGCTGGTCAACATGCGGTCGAGCGCCTCGAAGTCGTTGTGGGGGAACGGCCGCCGCTTCGCGCCGCTCAGCTTCGCCCCCCCGATGATGGAGTCGTGCGCCAACGCGTCGTGCACGATGAGGTCGTTCGCGCCCACCACGTGCCCGATGACGGTGACGTTGGTGGCGTGGCCTGAAACCATGACGATGGAGTCTTCGGTGCCGAAGAAGCCCGCCAGCGCCAGCTCCAAGTCGCGGGTCAGCGGCTTCTCTCCCGAGGCGACGCGGCTCGCCGACACCGACGTGCCGTACTTCGCGATGGCGTCTTGCGCGGCCTTGGTGACAACCGGGTTCCCCGAGTTGCCCACGTAGTTGTACGAGGAGAAGTTGATCATCTCCTTGCCGTTCACCACCGTGGTGTCGCCGCAAATGGCCTCGTGCACCGAGAAGTACGGGTTGCGCAGGCCAAACGCCTCGGCCATTTGCAGGCGCTCTTGCAGCTCTTCGTATTCGGGGAACTTCGCCGGGTTCCACGTCGCTTCATCGACGGCTGGCGTGGCGGGCTCCGCGGCGGGCGTCTGGAATTGCGGCTCGCGCTTCTTGAACTCGGCCTTCGTGCCCGTCATGTACGCGAGCAGCACGCCCTGCGCGTCGTGCCACACCAATGCACCCGTGAAGAGGTCGTCACTCGAGGCCTCGAAGCGCACGGTGCACTTCACGGGCCCCGCGCCGAACGGCTTGAGCTGCACAAAGGTGCCGAGCGCCGTGGGGAACCCCGCGCGCTGCTGCTTCACCCAGGCCCAGTAGCCAGCGAGCTGGAACGACGCGTCGATGATGAGCGGATCCACCGTCCACCCGTCGCGGGCCGGAGACTGGATCCATTCAGCGGGCGTGCTGCCCTTCACCCAGCCGGTGACGCCGGTGTCATCGATGCCGTCGATGGCGGTGATGCCCTGCAGCCGCGGCCCGTGGAACGTGTACCGCGCGTAGAAGTCTTTCAGCGCGAGCGGCAGCTCGGTTTTCGACGCTGGAACGAGCGAGGGAACTCCAGCGGCGTCACCTTCGGTCGTGACCGTGCCCGTGTACGAGGTGGCCTGACCTTGGCGAAGGGTGACACGCATCGCGCCGCGGCGACCCTGGCGAATGGAGGACGTCGTCTCCACCTCGAGCCACGTGGTGTCGGGCACCAGAATCGCGCGCTGGAGCTGAAAGTCTTTCACCGTGAACGGGGCCGTCGGAGCGCCCGCGGTCTCCAACGCGCTGGCCGCCACGTAGTCGAGCGCCGCGGCGAACGGCAGCACCCGCTGGCCGGCCATGGTGTGGTCGTTCAGGTACACGTGGTTGAGCCGCGAGACGGGGAAGGTGGCGACTGACGTCTCGACTGACTCCGGCACGCCGCGGCCGACGAGCACCTCGCCGGATCCATTCAGCAGCTCGCGCACGAAGGCTTCAGCACCTTCGTCGTCGGAGAGGAACGTCACGCCCGACGCTTTCAGCTCCGCTTTCCGGAACGCGGGAATGGCCTTCGCCATCTCCGAATTTTCGAACGGCGGGAAGTCGATGGTGACGTGACCGAGCTGCGCCAACATCGCGTTCGCGGCCGAGTAATCGGTCTGCGCGGCGTTGCCGAAGCGGCCCGCCCACGAGCCGATGCCGACGAAGCGTTTCACCTCGGGCGCCGCGTCGAGGAGCGCCAACGCGCCGCCCACCTTCGTCTCGAGCACCGCATCGACGCCGTCTTTCTTCGCCACCAGCGCGTCAGCGAGAATGCCCGCCGCGTGCACGATGACGTCGATGCGCCCGTACTTCGCGCGCACCGCGTCGAGGGCCGACTTCACGCTCGCCGCGTCGCGAACGTTCATCGATTGGAAGCTGCACGCCGAGGCGCCGGCCTTCGTCACCTCCGCCGTCGTGCCTGCGACGTCGGTGCGGCCCGCGAGCACGATGCGGCTGCCGGTGGTGGCTGCAAGACGCTTGGCGAAAAGCAAGCCCAGGCCCTTCGCGCCGCCGGTGATCAGCACCACGTCGTCTTTGGTGAATGACTTCGGCTTCGAAGCCTCTGGCGCTGCGGAGAGGCCGATGGTGAGGCGCCCCTTCGCCGAGAAGCCCACGTCGACCGCGCGCTGGCCGCTGGTGATTTCGTCGACCAGGTGCTGCGCGATGGCGCTGGCTTCGAGTGAGGTGTCGACGTCGATGGCCTTCACCACCGCGTCGGGCCATTCCTTGGCGAGGGCACGGGTGAAGCCGAGCGCTCCGACCTGCCCCAGCTGCGCGCGCGGCGCTCCGAGCCCCAACGTCGCGCCCATGCCGGTGACGGTGACGAACAGCTCGGCGGTTTCGGCCGAGAGCTTCTTGGCCAGCCGCAGCAACATGCGCGACGGAGCGCGGTAGTCACCCGTCGACGAGAGGTCGGCCAGGTGGATGATTCCCGCGAAGGTGCCGGAGGTGTCCACATCGCCCACCACCGCGTCGATTCCAGCGGCCTTCAGCTTCGCGGCGACGGCCTCGGAGATGCCACGCGAGTCACGGGTGATGAGAATGGGCTCTTCGAAGCGCGTCACCGTCTCCGTCAGTGAACGAAGCGGAGATGCGACGAGCTGCGGCGCGAGGCGCTCGAGCGGCATCGAGGCAGTGGCCTCCGCAGCGGCGGCCGGAGCCTTCACACCCTCGGTCAGCGCCTTCGTCACGTAGTCGATGACGGTGGTGAGCGTCGTCTCTTTGCTGAACACTTCGCGCGGCAGGCCTCCCAACGTGGGGAATGCCTTGCCGAGCTGCTGATCGAGCTCCACCAGCATCAGCGAGTCGAAGCCCAATTCACCCACCAGTGTCTGCTCGGCCTTCAACGTCGACTGCGGGAAGGCGCTGATCTTCGCGACGGTGGCGAACACGGCTTCGACGACTTTGGGCTTCACCGACTCCGCGGCGGGCTTGGTGGGAGCGGCTTCGGCCTTCGGCGCCACCAGGTTCGAGAGGTTGAGCGGCTTCGGCGACGCGGCGACGTGCACGACGGGAGCGGGGGCAAGAAGTGCCGGTGCGGCGACCTCGACCTGTTGCCCGTTGGTGAGCGCGGCGATGGCCGTGGCCTGGGCTTTCAGAATCTCCGCTTGGCTCTGCAGGAGCGCGTTCTGCTGCTGAAACAGCGCGATGAGCGAGTCCATGGGTTTTCCCTTCAGCGACAACTTCGGCGAGGCGGTGGCGGTCTCCGTCGTACGGACGGTGGCCGGCGTTCGGGCGGGGCGCGGCATGCGCTCGATGGCCCAGTATTTCTGCGTTTCCAGCGGGGTCGGCGGCAGCGTCGCGAGCTGCGCGGTGGAGCCATCAAAGAGCGGCCGCGCGTTGACGGGCACGC
This sequence comes from Archangium sp., assembly GCA_016793525.1. The sequence goes on from JAEUJT010000106.1 coordinate 10,662, forward strand.
CCTTGAGCCACAGCTGACCCAGCGTCGACAACAACATCGCGCCGCCATCGCCGCCGTCATTCGGAGCGAGCGACTGAAACGCCGCGTCAGGGGCGACTCCACGAGCGAAGGAGATGAGCGCCGTGCCCGCTCCAACCTGCACGAAGTCGGTGATGCCCGCGCGCACACACGAATTCAGCGCCTCGACGAAATTCACCGGCGCCGTGGCGTGACGAACCCAGATACCCGCGGCTTCGACCTGAGACGCGTACGGCTGCCCAGAGATGCACGACACGACAGGCACCTGCGGCGTGCTCAGTGTGAGCGACGACACCAGCGCCTGCATCGCGTCATCGATGCCCGCAACCAGCGGAGAATGGAACGCGTGCGACACGTCGAGCCGCGCGGTCTTGAGGCCGGCCGCGGTGAGCGCTTTTTCCGCCGCCGCAATGCCCGGCGTGGTGCCGCTCAGCACGCTCTGCGTCGGGTGGTTGTGGTTCGAGAGCCAGACGTCGCTCAAACCCTTCAACACCGGCTCGATGGCCGCGCGCGAAGCCATCACGGCCAACATCGCTCCGGCGTCGGCAAGCTTCAGGCCCTGCATCAGCGCGCCGCGCTTGGCGACGAGCGAGACCGCGGCTCCGGCATCGAGCATGCCCGCGGCCGAGGCGGCAGCGAATTCTCCGAGTGAGTGGCCCAACACGACCGAAGGCTTCACGCCGAGCTCGGTCAGCAGCGCGTTGAGCGCCAGGCCCAACGCCGCCATCACCGGCTGACACACCTCGGTGCGCGTGAGCTTGGCCTGCGCTGCGGCGAGGTCGGATTCCGGCGTCGGGTACAGCGCGTCGATGATGGAGACGCCCGCCGCGGCTTCGTAGGACCGCAGGTTGATCAACAGCTGAGGGAAGCGCTCGACCAAGTCGCGGAGGAGGTTGATGCGCTGCGCGCCCTGGCCGGGAAAGAGGAACGCGAGTGAGGCGCCCTCCCCTGCCTGCAGCGGTTGTACCTGGCGGAGCTGCTTCACCAGCGCTTCACGGCCCGTGGCCACGAACATCGCGCGCGAGGGGAAGGCCTGGCGGGTGCTGAGTGCCTTTGCCACGTCGGCAGGCGCGAGCTTTCGCGCTTCCACCTCGTCGGCGAGCGCGTTCGCGTGTGCGACAAGCAACTCCGGCGTCGGGGCGGAGATGAGAAACAGCTCCGGGCGCTCGCGCGGCGCGATGGCGACGGTGACTTCGACCGCGTGTGCAGCGCTCGACGACCCAGCGGATCCACTCGTGTCTGCGTCAGTCGTGGCGGTGTTTGACGCCCCAGCCCTCGCGCGCGCAACGGAAGCGGCGCCCGATGACGCTGCGCCTCCAATACCCTCCGCACCCCATGGGGCGGATCCGTCGGCTTGCGCCGCGAACGCCGAGCGCACCCCACCACTTCGTGCCGAGAACGATGGCGTCAACCGCGACGCCACCTCATCCTCTCGCACGCGGGCCGGCGCTTCTTCGAGCACGACGTGGGCGTTGGTGCCGCCGAAGCCGAAGCTCGACACCGCGGCGCGGCGCGGGTGCGACGACTCGGCCCAGGGCTGCGGCGTGGGCGTGATGCGAAACGGAGACGACGCGAGCTCGAGCTTCGGGTTCACCACTTCACAGCCTGGCTGCGGCGGAATCGTGCGGTGGTGCAGCGCGAGGCAGGTCTTGATGAAGCCCGCCACGCCCGCGGCCGACATGGTGTGGCCGATGTTCGCCTTGATGCTGCCCAGGTACGCGCTGGGCTTCTCACCCGTGCGTTCAGCGCGTTCGGTGAAGAAGGTCTTGAGCGCTCCGACTTCGGTGGCGTCGCCGACGGTGGTGGCGGTGCCGTGCGACTCCACGTAGCCGATGGAATCGATGCTCACGCGCGCTTCGTCGTGCGCCCGGCGCATGGCGTCGATTTGGCCTTCGGGCCGCGGCGTCATCGGGCCTTCACCGCGCCCGTCGTTGTTGCAGCCCGAGCCGCGCATCACGGCGTAGATGCGGTCGCCATCGCGCACGGCGTCGGCGTAGCGCTTGAGCACCACCAGGCCCACGCCTTCGCCCATCACGAAGCCGTCGGCGCGCTCGTCGAAGGGGCGGCACACGCCGCTCATCGAGATGGCTCCGATGCGGGAGAAGCCGACCAGGTTGTCGGGGTGCAAGTTCAAATACACCCCGCCGGCGACGGCCAGGTTGCACACGCCGGCGCGAAGGTTGACCGACGCTTCGTGAATCGCCACCAGCGCCGAGCTGCACGCCGCGTCGATCTGCATCGCCGGCCCGTGCAGGTCGAACGTCTGCGACACCGAGCAGGCGATCATGTTCAACAGCGAGCCCGCGATGCTGAACGCGCGAATGGGCACGACGTCGGCCACTGCGGCCTTCACCGCGGCGGCTTCGTCAGGCGAGAGCGTGTCTCCGTAGTCTCCGCTCGCCATCTGCAGCGCTCGGTGACGCGCCGACATCACGTCTTTGTATTCACTGACCGACGCGCCGATGAATACGCCAGTGCGATGTTTGTCGTAGGCGCGCGTGTCGTAGCCGGCGTCGGCCAGCGCCTGCCGTGTGGCCTCGATGGCGAGCCGCTGCTGTGGATCCATCACCTGCACACGGCGTGGAGCCAAGCCGTAGTGGAGCGCCGCGAACTCGTCGACGCCGTCGATGAACGCACCTTTGCGCACGTACGTCTTGTCGGGCGCGCGCACGTCGGTGGGCTCGAAGAACGTCGAGTGTGTCCACCGCTCCTTCGGGATGTCGGAGAACGTCACCTCACCGGAGTGGATCAACCGCCACAGCGCCGTCACGTCGTTGGCGTGCGGGAAACGGCACGACATGCCGATGACGGCGATATCCGAAGCGCGTTCGTCGAAGCGGTGACTCACGGGCGAGGAATCCGTTGCTCAGTACCGAACTTCAGTGCCGGCCGGAGACAGCCGCTGCACCAGCGAGCCCAGGTCGCCGAGGGTCTGCACCTTGGCCAGGTCTTCGTCGGGCATGCGAATGTTGAGCTTCTCTTCGAAGAAGCTGACGAGCTCCATGATGGCCACGGAGTCGAGGCCCAGCTTCGAGATGACGGTGTCTTTCGTAAGCCCGCTGAGCTTCTTGCCATTCACTTCGTGCGCGGCCTGGGCGAAGAGCTCGGTGATGTTGACCTGTGCCATGTCGGTATGTGTTCCTGTGTTGAGTGGTGCAGCGAAAAAAGGGTGACGTGAAAGCTCAGCCCAGCAGCGTGCCGACGCGGCGGGTGACGTAGCCGCGCACGAGCGACAGCTTCGAGACCGCGTCGTTCATCGAGCGAATCTCCAAGGTGTGCGACACGATGCGCTTGGCGCGGTGCTGGGTGCGGCCGAGCAGCGACAGGGCGACGTGCCGCGCGAGAACGAGGCGTTCAGCGCTGCCTCCGACGGTGCGGTTGCCCTCTTTGCCCACCGTGCCCGCAAGGTACTGCTGGCGCGTCTTCGCCCGCTGCAGCTTGCCGCTCGAGGTCTTGGGCAGGCTGCCGACGTCGCAGATGACGATGTCGGCCGGCGTCAGCGCCAGGTGCTCGTTGATGCGCTGCGAGACGGACTCTTTGAGTGCCGCTTGATTTTCAGTGCGCGACTCGAGCACCACGATGAGCTCTTCGCTCGACGTACCGGGGCGCGAGAACGCCACCGCGCTGCCCTTGCGCACCTCAGCCACGTCGTCGCACAGCCACTCGATGCGCTGCGGGTCGTAGTTGCGGCCGTTGATGATGATGATGTCCTTCTTGCGACCCACGATGTACACGTTGCCGTCGACCGTGTAGCCGAGGTCTCCGGTCTTCAACCACCCGTTTCCAAACACCTTTTCGGTCTGCACGGGGTCTTCGTAGTAACCCTGGGCGACCGACGGGCCGCTGACCCAGAGCTCTCCGATGTGCCGGTCGGCGAGGCGCTTGCCGCCGTCGTCGAAGGCCGCCACGTCGTGCCCGGGGAAGGT
>JAEUJT010000117.1 GCA_016793525.1 Archangium sp.
GAGAGGAACTGGAACCGCGCGAGGTTCTGCTCCTCCATCACCGCGTACACGTCGCGACCGGCACGCTGGAGCAGCGCGTAGGCGACGAAGCCGTCCCAGAAATTGGAATGATTCGAGTAGGTGATGAAGGGCTCGTCACCAGGTGGCACGGATCCACGCACCCAGAGCCCGCGAAATGCGCGCTGGAGCTTCCACACGACGTACCGATGGAGCACCGGCGTCCACAACCGATGTTTGGCGTCGCGGATCACGCGGGGCCTCGCTCGGTTGATCGCACGAGACCGTGGGCGCCAACGACGAGCGCTCGGCCACGCCAGGTCACTTGGCCGCGGGTCGTGAGCGCCCGAAGCCAACACCACAGCAAGAGCGCCTCGGCTCCGAACCAACCGAAGAACACGCCCACGCGCCGCTCCAGCACCGCCGCCACGACCGCACGCAAGACGACGAGCACCGCGACGCTGATCGCGACCGCTGGCTCGCGCGAAACGGCGGCGGCGAGCACCAACAGCGGCGTACAGGCAAGCACCAGCGGCACCGTCGGGAACTGCGCCGGGCGGTGCGCCTTCAGCACCTCCATCCACCGGGTGAAGCGGGCGACCGCGGGCGACGGGTTGGCCCTTGGGATTCGCGCCCGGCCCACCTGCACCACCTTGAGACCGGCCGCGTGCAGCACCCGCGCGAGCTCGAGATCTTCACCGATGCAGTCGGGCAGCTCCGCCAGCGCCTTCATCGCGCGCGGGCCCAAGGCCATGGCCTTGCCGCACACCGACGCGGCACCCAACGCCATCACGCCGAGCACCTCGAAGCTGTGAACGGACTGCACGAGCAGGCTTCGCGTCGCGCCCGGCACCGATGGCCGCGGCGCCGCCCACGCGAGCTCGGCCCCGGAATCGATCGCCTCGAGGAGCGCATCGACGAGCTGGTCGTCGACTTCGACATCGGCATCGGCCATCACCACTGCGCGGCCGACAGTCGGGAGCGCGTGCTGAAGGTGCCCGAGCTTTCGGTTCGCCGTCGGCGGATCAGACGCGGCCCACCGCCCAGCGTACGGCGAAGGTGGCGGCACCGGAGACAGCACCACCTGCTCGACCCCAGCGGGAACGGCGCGAAGGTTCTCGAGCTCTCCAGCCGACGGCGAGTCCATCGGCCGAAGCAGCGTCACACCGCGCTCGGGGTGCACGTGCGGCGCGCCTCCCGACCGGAGCAGGAGGCGCGTGAGGGCAACCGCCGTGAAGCCCGCCGCCAGGCACGCCCACGCCGTGAGGAGCACGGTCACGCCGACACGACCCGTGTTCGAAAGTTCGACATCCACCGCACCCACGGAGACTGGAACCGCTGAAAGTGCGCGACCTCGGCCAACGCGTGTGCGCCGCCCGACCGCGCTTCGAGCCGCGCGTAGAACGGTGAAGACTCCAGCAACGCTGGTCGAGCCGCCACGCTGAGGGCCTGTGGCACCGTCAAACCCCAGGCGGTCAACGACGACGCGGGCTCGTGGGCCTCTTCTCTCCGGAGCGTGGCCGAGCTCGACGTCGCCACGAGCGACACCGCGGTAGAGCTCCGCCAGGGCCGGTACTGCACCGTGGTGCGCTCGGCGTCGCGCGTGCGCTCCCAGTTCCACCCTTGCATGTCGGACCCCAGCGGCGAGGAGCCGAAATTGCCGTCATGATATGCATGCATATCAGCCTGGACATCGAGCTGAGGAATATGCACCGTGGCCCGGCTGTGCGGCGCGAACGGGTGCCAGAAATGGTCGGCGTGTGCGACCAAGCGCACCGCGTCGTGACCCGGCCCAAGTGGCTCCAACAGCACCTCGGCGCCGACCGGGTCTCCCCACAGCGCCGAGGAATCGACGATCGAGACCACGACCGCGCCGTGCGGGGTGTACCGCCAGGTCGAAGCGCCAATACGCAGGCTCAACCCGTCGTCGCTGACCGACACCCCGTCGTATTCCGACAACACCCACAGCAGCCGCTTGCCACCGCGGTACACCGCGAAGTTCACGGCGGCATGTCGGGTCGGCTCCGCGCCCCGGCGATGGGCGCGCGCGTACCGAGCGGAGAACAGGGAGCCGATCATGAAGATCGCCACCACCGTGACATCGCCCGCGTTGGCGTCGAGGTAATACCATCGGTATGACCCGGGCCCGCGCGGCAGCTCGATGCGGCTCATGCCCGCGCCTCGAGGTGCTGCGCCGCGAGCTGGGCCGCGAAGTGACCCGACAACATCACCAGCGGCACCCCGCCACCCGGGTGCGTGCCGCCGCCAGCGAAGAAGAGGCCGGGCACTGACGAGCGCATGCGCGGCCGTCGAAATGGGCCGAACCTGCCGTGAGGGAGAAAGCCGTAGATGGACCCGCCCGGAGCGCCGGTGCGCGCAAAGTGAATGGGCGTGCGCTCGTCGAGCACGCGAATTCTCGCGCCAGCCAGCTCGGCTGACAGGGCGCGAACCTGGGCCACGCAGCGCTCGCGGAGCCCCTCGGCACGCACGGCCCACACGAGCTCGGAGGAGTCATCGGGCCCGGCCTCGAGCGCCGGGGCGTTCACCATGACGAACAACCCGCTCTGCCCCTTCGGAGCCATCTGCGGGTCGGTCGCGGCTGGGTGGCACACGTAGAGCGTGAGGTCTTCGGGCATTTGACCGTCGAACAGCGCGGTGAACTCCTCGCGCGAGTTGCGGGCGAACCGAACTGTGTGATGCGGCAGCGAGACGCGACGGTCGACGCCGAGGTGCAACACGTAGCCCGAGAGCGCCAACGGCTCCTCGGGGCGAGGCGACGCCACAAGCGGGTCGGCGTTCACCACCACCGCGTCGAACTGCTCCTCGCCACCCGCTGGCCCGGCGAAAAACTGGGCACCTTCGGCCCGCCAGGTCGCCGACACGCCCAGGTTCACCACCACCCCGAGCCGCTCGAGCGCCAACGCCAACGCGCGCGACAGCGCCCCCATGCCGCCCTCGACGTGATGCACACCGAACGCACGCTCGAGATGCGGAATGAGGGCGAATGCCGCGCTCGCCTCGAAGGGTGACGCCCCAGCGTAGGTCGCGAACCGGCCGACGAACTGGCGCAGCTGCGGGCTGGCGAAGTGCTGCGCCGCGAGGTCATCGAGGGTGCTCAGCCGAGCTCCGCTCCACAACGCCCCGAGCCCCCGCCGCACGACCCGGCGCATGAAGTCGAGCCCTCCAACGAAGGGCGCCTCCAGGTATGGCTCTCCAGCTGCCCGGTAAATCGTGGCGGCCGTTTCGTAGAAACGCCTCAGCGCGTCACCCTCGCCGGCGCGAACTCGCTCAGCGGAGGCAGCGGCGGCGTCGAGCTCGCGGTGGAGCTGCAGCTGGGCACCGTCGTCCCAGCGGTAGTCGCACTGCAGCGGCAGCTCGATGAACCGAGGGAGGAGATCAAGCGCCCCGAGCCGCTCGAAGCCCTCGCGCACCACGGCTGGCAGGGTGAGCAGGGTCGGCCCAGCGTCGAGCGTGAACCCGTCGACGTGGCTCGTCTGCGCTTTGCCACCCAGATGCAAACCGCGCTCGAACAGCGTGACGTGGTGCCCCGCCCGGCTCAGCTCACCTGCCGCCGTCAGCCCCCCCAGGCCGCCACCGATGACCGCGACGCGTTTGGTCTTCATGCCGCTGGCCTCAACAGGGCCCCGGCCGCCAACCCAACCTTCGCCGGGAGTGGAACATATGCGCGCGTATGAAAGACATCGTATCGTTGGTGCTCGATCGCCCGGAGAATGCCCCGGTACACAGCCGACATGACTCGCACCATGGGCCCGGCCCCGAAGGCGCGGAGCATGGGAATGCCCGCCATGCCGCTGCGATAGAGCGCTCTCGCGCGGGTGCACTGAAACGCCATGAACGCCGCGAAGCGCTCGTCGGCTCGGCGCGCGTGGAGATCGGCCTCGGTGAGCCCAAACCGGCTGAGCTCGTCGAGCGGCAGGTAGACGCGCCCTCGCTCGAGATCCTCCCCGACGTCGCGGAGAATGTTCGTGAGCTGCATCGCGCGCCCGAGGTCGGCGGCCTGCACCAGCGCGGCGTCGGAGCTGCACCCCAGCACCGGGGCCATCAACAGCCCGACGGTGCCCGCGGCTCGGTAGCAGTACACCTCGAGCTCGGACCACGAGGCGTAGCGGCGCGGCGCGAGGTCCATTTCCATGCCGCTGATCAGGTCTTGCATCGGCTGCTCGGGAATTTGGTAGCGCGCGACGGTGTCGGCCAGCGCCGCCAACTCGCCGGGGTCGAACGCGCCGACGGCCGCGACCTCTGGGGTATCGAGCTCGCCGCGAAAGACACTCGAGGTGACGACCCGCGCCAACGCCAGGCGCCGCCCCACGTCGTGCGGAGGCGACTCATCGACCAGGTCGTCGAGCCGGCGACAAAAGGCGTAGAGCGCAAACGCCGCTCGGCGCCGCGCTCCGAAGAGCAGGTGAGACGCGAACGAAAAGCTCTTCGCGTGACGTCGAGTCACCGCGTGCGCCGACCGGTACCCCGCGCGAACGAGCGCGTTCATGCCGCCGCCCTCCCGCCGGGCCCCAGGCGCGCGAGCACCGCGTCGACCGCGAAGCCGGCGCTGAGCATCACCGTGGGCACGCCGGTTCCCGGCTGAATCGAGGCCCCGCACCAGAACAGCCCCTTCACGTCGTCATCGGTCACCTTGGGGCGGAACGGACCGAGCTGGAACATGCTCTGGGCGAGGCCGAAGTTGGCGCCGCGCTCGAGGTTGAGCTCGCTCTCCCAGTCGCTCGGCGTGATGCACCGCTCGGCCACGATGCTCGAGCGAAGGTCGCCACAGCCCTC
>JAEUJT010000123.1 GCA_016793525.1 Archangium sp.
GGCCGCGTGTCGCAGCAGCTGGCCGAGGCCAACGGCGAGCTGGCCAAGGCGAAGCTCAAGGCCGACGCCACCTTGATTCAGGCGAAAAACGAGGCCGAGGCGATTCTCACCGAGGCCAAGGCCCGCGCGCAGGGCACCGAAAAGGAGAACGCCGCCCTCGGTGGAGCCGGCGGCCGCACCATGGTGAAGCTGCGCATCGCCGAGGCGCTCCAGGGCAAGCGCATCGTGCTGGTGCCGAGCGGCAAGGGCGCCAACCTGCAGACGCTCGACGTGAACCAGCTCATCTCGGCCACCGCCGCCCAACGCGTGACGAAGTAGCCGGTGGGCACGCTCCGTCTCGTGACTGAGCGGTGACGAAGCGCCCGGCACACTTGACTCCATGCGTCGGTTCACCTCGCTCCTCCGTTTCTGCTTCGGTTTCTTCGGCTTGGCCGTCGGCTCGCTCCTGGTCATCGCCGCGCTCATCCCCCTGTTGCCGTGGCGCGTGGCGCGCATCTTCGTGTGCAACTTCTATGGCAAGACCGTGGGGCGCTTCGTCGTCTTCGCGGCCGGAGCGACGCCCAACGTGCTGCACGGCGAGCGGCTCGACGGCTCGATGCCCGCCATCTACGTCGCCAACCACGCCTCGACCATCGACGCGTTTTTGTGCATCTGGCTCTGCCCGTACGGCGGCTGCGGCGTGCTGAAGAAAGAAATCGTGCGCATCCCGTTCTACGGCCAGCTCGCGCTCCTCTCCGGGAACCTGCTCATCGACCGCACCGCGAAAGACAAAGCCGTCGAGGCGCTGAAAGAAACGGCCGCGTTCGTGAAGGAAAAGAAGCTCGGCATGTGGATCATGCCCGAGGGCACCCGAAGCCGTGACGGCGCGCTCCTCCCCTTCAAGCGCGGATTCGTGCACCTCGCCATCGCCACCGGCCTTCCAGTCGTGCCCGTCGTCATTCACGGCGCGCACAAGGCCTGGGAGGCGAAGACCTTCACCTTCAACCCGATGACCATCGACGTCGAAGTGCTGCCGCCCATCGACACCTCGACGTGGACCGAGTCGACCGCCGGTGAACATGCCGACGCCGTGCGTGGCGCGTTCGCTCAGGCCCTCGCCGCCCGCAGCGTCGAGTCACCTCAGGTCGATGCGCCCGCGCTGCCCGTTCCCGGCGTCTGAGCCGCGCGCGGCTGAATCACACAGCGTTTCGAGGCGCCCAGCGACCCACGAGGTGCGGCTTGCCGTCGCGCGCGCTCATCACTGAAAACTCCGTCGCCCCGTCACGCGTCGTGGACCCCAACGTCACCCGCGCGGGAATGAAGACCGGCAGCTTGAACTGCGCGGTGAGCTGGCCAGGCCCTTCAGCCTTCAGCTCGGCCAGGCACCGCGCGAGCGACCACAGCCCGTGGGCGATGGCCCCTTTGAAGCCGAACAGCTTCGCCGACAGGTCGGTGAGGTGAATGGGGTTCAAATCGCCTGCGATGCGCCCGTAGCGACGGCCGATGCCGTCTGGCACCTCGAGCGGCTTCGTCGACGCGTAGTCGATTGGCGCCGGCGGCGGAGGCCTCGTCAGCCCCTTCGCCTTCGCTCGAGAGAGAAACGTCGTCGTCTCCCGCCACACCACGACGCCGGCGCTCCGCCACTCGGTGTGGAGCTCGAACTCCTGCCCGCGCTCCGTGAGACGCACGCCCTCGAGCCAGGCCACCAGGTCTCCGCGCGTCGCTGGGGTGAGCGGCGCCAGCACGTCGACCGAGTGCGCCAGGTGCACCAGCCCCAACAGCTTCACGGGGAAACCCGGCGACGACAGCAGCGCCAGGTGGAGGCCACTCGCCAAGATGTGTGGATACAACACGGGCACCACCGCGCTCTCTGGAGCGCCGCACACCCGCTGGTACGCCGCGAGGTGCACGGGGTCGATGGCCGCGTCGACCAACGTCGCCTCCACGCGCGGCACGTCCTGACCCTCGGGCACGCGCGCTGGCTTTCGCGACGCCAACACGCGCCCGTAGAGCTGCCACAGCGGCGGCGTCGACTCGAAGCGCATCGGCTACCCGGTGATGCCCGACATCTGCCGGCGGAGCTGCTCGAAGCCCTCTTTGGCCATGGTGCGAATCTCCGATGACTGCTTCGAGTCGCCCATCAGGCGCTGGAGCATCTCCACGCACGGCAACCCACCCACGTTCACCATGGCCATGATGAGCAGCTTGCGCTCCTCGAAGAACTTGGCGCGGCCCAACAGCGGCGGCTTGGCGGAGACGAAGCGGAAGAGCAGCGCGAAGCCCGTCTCGTGCCCGCGGGTGGCGAGCGCCTCGTACATCACCTCGCGCTCCCGGGCCGGGCGCGACTCGAAGTCGATGGCCTGCGCCAGCTCGAGCAGAATCGAGTTCGCCTGCGGCATGCCCGCCACGCCCAGGCACTGAAGCGCGGCGATGCGCACCTCGGCCGACGTGCCGGTGGCCGCCTTCTTCGCGAACGCCGCCGCTTCGCCCGAGGCCATGAGCGACACCGCGTCGAGCAACCGCACCTGCGTCTTGGTCGACACCACGCCCCACAGGCCGTCGATGAGCTGCATCGCCAGCGCGCTGCGGTCGTTGCTCTTGGCCATGATGACCAGCAGCTCGGCCTGCATCTGCTCGGGCGAGGCGCGAATGAGGTCGGCCATCGCCGCGGGCGCCATCTGGCTCTGTTTGATCTTCGGGGCCAACAACTCGCCGAGCATGAACAGGCTCTCGGGGTGGGTGACGAGCGCGAGCAGCTGGAGCAGCTGCGGCACGTCGGGCCCTTCGACGAAGGCGAGCGTCTTGTTGAACTCCTTCACGTCTCGCAGCGGGCCCTCGTTGAGCACCTGCTGCAGCAGCATCAGGCTCTTGTCGTCGGTCAACCCGCGGATCACGTCGCTCGCGAGCGCCGCCTCGACGCCGTCGGGCCGGTTCACCCCACCCTGCTTCAGGCGCCGCAGCATCGCGTTGAGCGCCGCGAAATCGCCCTGCATCAGCAGCGCGTCGACGATGGGTTGCACCATCTCGACCAGCCGGTCTTTCGGCTCGAGCCCGCTCGACGCGAGCGACGTCACCAGCGACGTCAGCTTCGTCTGGTTGGGGTCGATGGGCTGCTCCGCCGCCGCGAGCCCGCTCGACTTGGGGCTGCCCATCACCGCGAACTGCGCGCCGAGAATCACGTCTTTCGCGCCCAGCGACTCGGCACCGGCCAACACCCGGTCCATCGTCGTCAGCACGGCCTCGTCGAGCCGGCCCTTCAGCGGCCCGTGGAGGATGCCGTGGATCTGCTCGGGCGTGAGCGGGTCGACGTGCGAGCGGGGGGCGCGCAGGCTCCAGTAGGTCATCGCGGCGAAGGCGATGCGGGTCGGCAGCGAAGGAGGGAGGTCGACCACCTCGCCCTGCCCCAGCGACGCGTCGATGCCGCGCGCGATCTCCGAGGCCAGCTCGTACGACAGCACCAGTCGGCGCCAGGTCGCGGGCCCGGTGGCCACCTCTTGCAGCCCCTGGCGAATCACCGAATACAGCGACTGCCGAAGCACCGCGCGCTCATCGTTCGTCAGCTGGCCCGGCGCCGCATAGGCCCGCGGGTACACCTGCACCATGATGACCGAGGTCGCGATGCACAGCTGGGCGATGTCGCGCGCCTGCTTGGCCGAGAGCCCGAGATCGAGCGCGATGGTGGTGGCCAGAAAGGCCGCGTTGGTGGCCTGCGCCGACAGCGCGTCGGTGCCGTCGTAGCGCCCCATCACGCCCACCAGGCGCCGGCCCGGCCACGACGCCTCGGCGACGATGACGTCGGCCACGTGCAGCGCGCGCAGGTAGTCGAAGGCCTGCCCGTGCCACGCGTCGTTTACCAGGCGGTTCACGTCGTCCATCACCCGGCGCCACGCGTCGACCGGCGTCGCCGGCTGGTTGCGCGCGTCGAGCACCTCTTTCTTCCACACCAGGCGAACCGCGTTGAGCGTGTCGGCCTGCGGCACGAGCCCCGCGCGGAAGAGCCGCATCAACGTCGACACGTCTTCGGTGCCCGGCGCCTTCAAGAAGCCGAGCCGGTCGAGGCCGCGGCGCTCGAGCACCCAGGCGAGAATGCCGCCCATGTCGCCCTGGTCGACCGGCAGCACCACCAGCTCGTCATCGACGCTGAGCACCTCGTTCTTGAAGGTGAACACCATCGAGCCTTGTTGCTTCAGCAGCTCGCCCAGCTTGCGCTCGAGCACGCGAGCCATGTGGCGTAGCACACGGTCGTTTTCGTCGTACGCCGGCGCCAACCGCGCGGCCCACGACAGCGCCATGAGCGGCTTGAGGTGCATCAACGACTGCGACTCGAGCTCGAGCAGCACGCGCCCCAGCCGCACCGGGTGGAGCGGCGTCATCATCACCGGCTTCTTCGGCGCCGACTTCTTCTCGTCGGGCTTGGCCTGCGAGGCCGCCACGCCGGTGGTGATGTCGAAGTCGGGCATGGCAAAGGCCATTCCCGCAATCTCGTCGCCCGGCTTGCTGCCCGGGGGAGCGGCCATGGCGCTCGCCATCACCTGCGCCGCGTCGAACCGCCCTTGCTCGATGTCGGCCAGCGCCGCGTCGAGCTTCTTCATGTCGTCGAAGCGCGCCCACGGGTCTTTCGACAGGCAGCGCTGCACCACCCACTCGACGCTGGTGGGGACCGACGGCTCGATGGCGATGAGCGAACGCACCGGCGTGTGACGGTGCCCGTAGATGACGCGGGTGAGCTCGAGGTCGTCGAAGGCGGTCTGCCCCGTCAACATGCGGAACAGCAGCACCCCCACGCTGTACACGTCGGCGCGCTCGTCGATGCGCAGGCCGGCGATCTGCTCCGGCGAGGCGTATTCGGCGGTGCGCAGCAGCATGTTCGAGCTGGTGAACTGCGTCAGCGCGCGCACGATGCCGAAGTCGAGCACCGCGACCTCAGCCCCCTGCTCGTCGGTGCGGAGGAAGACGTTGGCCGCCTTGAGGTCTCGGTGCACCACCTTGGCCGTGTGCATCGCCAGCAGCCCCGCGCAGACGTGCCGGGCGATGGCCAGCGCGCGTTGCCACTCGAAGCGAGTCGACTTGAGCAGCACCTGCTCGAGGTTCTCCTCGGGCATCGGCTCGAGCACGACGAAGACGCCGTGCATGTCTTCGCCCCCGTCGAGCACCCGGTTCAGGTTGGGGTGCGTCGTCACCTTCAGGGCGAGGCCGATCTCGTGCGCGAAGCGCTGGCGCAGGAGCGTGTCGCTGGCGGAGTGCTTCAGCAGCAGCCGCTTCATCACCAGCGGGGTGTCGGTGGTCAGGTCGGTGACCCGGTACACCTCACCCATGCCACCGCGGCCGAGCAGGCCGTCGAGGCGGTAACGGTTGTTCACCACCTGAGGTGCTGGAGGCGCCGTGGTCACTGCGTGCGATCTCAAAGCACAGCCGGTGACCCGCGGCCACTGCCGCTTTGATTGATCGCCCCGAGCGCCCTGCGCTACAGCCCCCGCCATGCTTCGATTCGCACTCGCCGCGTTCGCCGTCTCCACCGCCGCGCTCGCTCAAGAAGACGAGCCCACCCTCGCCTCCCCCGCCGCGGTCGACACCTCCGACACCGTCGGCAAGCGCCGGGTGGTGACGCCTGAGGAGCGCAAGGCCGCCCTCAAGGCCGCCGAAGACAAGAAGAAGGCCGACGCCGAGGCCGCCAAGAAGGCCGAAGAAGAGCGCAAGGTCGCCGAGGCCGACGCGAAGAAGAAGGCCGACGAGGCCGAGGCCGCGCGCAAGAAGGCCGAAAACGAAGCGCGCCTCAAGGCCGAAGCCGAGACCAAGCGCCTTCAAGACGAGAAAGACACCGCCGAGCGCCTGAAGAAGGCCGACGAAGAGAAGAAGCGCCTCGCCGAGCTCGAGAAGAAAGCGAAAGAAGACGAGAAGAAGCTCGCCGAAGAGCAGAAGCGCCGCGACGCCGAAGACAAGAAGGCCAAGGCCGAGGCCGACAAGAAGGCGAAAGAAGAGGCCGCCAAGCTCGCCGCCGAGGCGAAGGCCGCCGAGCTCGCCGCGAAGAAGAAGCTCGAGGCCGACGCCCGCGAGGCCGAGCTCGAGCTGAAGAAGCTGGAGCTGGAAAAGAAGAAGCTCGAGCTCGAGGAGAAGAAGCAGAAGGCCGAAGCAGACAAAAAGGCGAAGGAAGACGAGCGCGTTCGCGCCGAGGCCGAGCGCAAGCTGAAGGCGGACGAGGAGCGCACCAAGGCCGCCGAGAGCGCCAAGCAGAAGGCCGAGGCGCTGAAGGCCGAGCTCGAGCTCCGCCGCAAGGAGATCGAAGACAAGAAGCGCGCGGCCGACGATGAGAAGAAGAAGAAAGACGAAGAGCAGAAGCTCGCCGCCGAAGACAAGAAGCGCCTCGCCGAGCTCGAGAAGCAGGCGAAGGAGGAAGCGAAGCGGCAGGCCGAGGAGCAGAAGCGCCGCGACGCCGACGAGAAGAAGCGCCTCGCCGACGAGGAGCGGCAGCGCAAAGAAGACGAGAAGAAGCTCTCCGAGGAACAGCGCCGGCTCGCGGCAGAAGACCGCAA
>JAEUJT010000150.1 GCA_016793525.1 Archangium sp.
GTGCCACGCCGACCACCACCACGAAGCCGCGCGCAGCGGTGCCTTCGCCGTGCCCGAAGTGCCGCCCGAGGTGCACCAGGCCCACCGTCAGCCCTCGCACGTCGAGCACGGGCTTGCCCTCCAGCGTTCGCTCGTCGCGCACATCGAGCCGCAGCACCTCGAGCACCGCGTTGACCGGCACCGCGTAGCGCTCGCCCGCCACCTCGACCAACAGCGCGCGCACAATCGCCAAAGTCAGCGGGAGGGTGAGACTGAACGTCGTGCCGCGGCCGCGCTCGCTCTCGAGATCCAAGATGCCCGACAGGCGAGCCAGGTTGGTCTTCACCACGTCGAGACCGACGCCCCGGCCCGAGAGCGCAGACACCTCGTCGCGGGTTGAAAACCCAGGCGTAAACACCAGCCGCAGCACCTCGGTGCGCGTGAGATCATCGACCTGGCGGCGCGTCAGCAGCCCTCGGCTCACGGCCACGTCGCGAATGCGCGCTTCGTCGAGACCCGCGCCGTCGTCGGTCACCTCGATCACCACATGGCTCCCCTGCGGCCGAGCGGAGACGCGAATGGTGCCCTGCTCGGGTTTCCCTTGGCTCCGGCGCAGCTCGGGCAACTCCAAGCCGTGATCGAGCGCGTTGCGCAGCAGGTGCATCAGCGGATCAGACAGCTCGTCGATGATCAGCTTGTCGAGCTCGACGTCGGCGCCGGCGACCACGAATTCGGCCGACTTGCCGCTGTCGCGCACCAGACGGCGCATCAGCCGCGAGAGCTTGTCGAACACCTGGCCGAGCGGGACCATGCGCGCGTCGAGCACCCGCTGCTGGAGCAGATCGAGCTTCCGTTCCAGCGTGCGGGTCTCTCGGTGGAGCGCCTGAGCCCACGCGCGCGGCAGCGGCGTCACTCCGGCGTGGCCCGCGGCGTCGGAGAGCTGCTGCAAATTGCTCCGCACCAGCAACAGCTCGCCCACCAGCGCCATCAGCTCGTCGAGGCGGCCGATGTCGACCCGCACCGTGTGCGCCACCGAGGAGAGGCTCGGCTCCGGCGCTCCGGCGCGAAACGCCACCGGCAGCTGAATCGGCGGCGGCCGTACCACCTCGACGCGCGACACGGCGGCGCTCGAGGGCAGCACCTTCGCGAGCTCGTCGAGTGACTGCGCGCTGCCGATGAGCAGCTCAAAGGCGATGTCACCGGGCGCGTGCGCCACCGGAGACGGGAGCGTACTGACCAGCTCTCCCGCGGGCTTCAGCGCGCTCGCCAGCGTGGCCAACCGCACGTCGAAGTCTTCGAGCGAAAACGTCACCTGGGCGCGCCACACCGCGTTGCCTTCGGCGACGTTGGCGCGGAGCCGGTGCTCTTCGTATTCGGTGAGCGTGGCGCGCGCGGGGCCGAGGTCGAGGGTGCCGAGCACATCGTCCGCGGTGGAGTTCGCCGTCGAGCGAGCCGTGGCCGCCTGGAGCCGCTGCACGACCGCCCCCCGGTGCTGCTCGTTCACCGTCGACGTCGTACCGGCGGCCACCTCGGCCACGCTCGCGTTCAGCACGTCGACCGCGTCGTGGAGTGCGTCGACCAACTCGGTCTCCCTGGCCACCCGACCCAAGCGGAGCGCCTCGAGCACGTCTTCGACCGCGTGCGCGAGCGTGGTCACCCGCTCGATGCCGAACATCGCCGACACGCCCTTCAGCGAGTGCGCCGCGCGGAACAGCTCGTTCACCACGCTCGGGTCGCCCGGGGTGAGCTCGAACGCGAGCAGACCGCGGCCCAGCGCGTCGACCAACTCCGACGCTTCGGCCACGAAATCGCTCACGCCTGGAGCCCCCATCAGAGCTTGAGGTACCGGCGCACGAGCGAGCACAGGTGCGCTTCGTCGAACGGCTTCACGACGTATTCACTCGCGCCGAGCTGAAGGCCGCGCTCGATGTCGGCCGGCCGGCCTTCGACCGTGACCACGAAGAGCGGCGTCTCCCGGTAGTGCGGGTTCTTCTTCACGAAGTTGATCAATTCGAGCCCGTTGATGTCGGGCATGATCAGGTCGGTGATGATGAGGGAGAAGTGAAAGCGCGGCAACACCTTGAGCGCATCGAAGCCGCTGACCGCGGTGTGCACCTCAAGCTCAGGCACGGTGGAGACGACGCGCACCAGCTCTTCGCGGGTGCTCGCGGAATCTTCGACGATGAGCACCCGGTTCGAACTCACACGCTCGGCGACGGTACCACCAGGCTCACCCCGCGCGCACGTGGGCTTGAATCGCCTTTTCCGCGAACAGCGTGACGTGGGTTCCGAATGACTGAAGAAAGGCGCGTTTCACCACGCCCGCCACGACCTCGTCTTCGAGGGCCAGCCGGGGCAGCGCCAAAGCCGCTGAAGTCGCTCCCGCTTTGGTCAACATCGTCGCGGCGGTGGAGAGGGCGTGTTCCAGACCCAGCTGGGTCACGCCGGCCCGCTTCCCCACCCCGATCGCGAACACCCGACCTGCGGAGATGCGCTGCTCGCTCGGCAGCAGCAACTTCTCGCCCGGCTGCCCGGAGAAGAAGCCCGACTTCAGGGCCCGGGACAACGCGCCGCACAGGCGCCAGTCGAGGAACCCCACCGCGCCTTGGAGCGGCCGCTCGTCTTCCAGCACCAGCGCGCACACCGACTCGCACCCGGTGAGCGCGTCCAGCGAGGACAACCCGGGATCGAGCAGCGTCGGCTTCACGGCTTGTTGACGCTCGCCGCCAGCCGGTCGAGCAGGCCGTTGATGAACGCCGCAGACTCTTCGGTGCCGAACTTCTTTGCCAGCTCGATGGCCTCGTTGAGCGTCACCTTGCGGGGAATGTCGTCGCGGTGCTTGAGCTCGAACGCGCCGAGCCGCAGCACGTTGCGATCGACCCGCTGCATGCGATCGATTCGCCAGTTGTGGCTGTGGGTCTCGATCAACGCGTCGAGCTCGGCCAAACGCGTGCGAACGCCTTCGATCAGCTCGAGCGCGAAGGTGTGCGCCGCCGGCTCGCGACCACCTTCATCGTCGGAGGCAGACCACGCCGCCTCGAGCGCATCGGCCGACGTCACCGCCGCGTTCTGCTCGACCTGGTAGAGCGCCTGGAGCGCGCGCTCACGTGCCACCCGCCGCGCGCCCATTACCCCGCCAACTTCGCGTAGAGGTTCGCCAGCTCGATGCACGCCACCGCGGCTTCGGCGCCCTTGTTGCCCGCCTTCACGCCCGCGCGATCGACGGCCTGCTCGACGGTGTCACAGGTCAACACGCCGAAGGTCACCGCCATGGGCGCGCTCATCGTCAGCTGGCCGATGCCCTTGGTGACCTCTCCGGAGACGTACTCAAAGTGCGGCGTGCCCCCGCGAATGACGCAGCCGAGCGCGATCAACCCCACATGTTTCTTGGAGTCGGCGACGCGGCGCATCACGCCCGGGAGCTCCCAGGTGCCAGGGCAGCGGTACACGTCGATGTGATCGTCAGACACGCCGTGGCGAACGAGGGCGTCGACGGCGCCTTCGAGCAACTTCTCGGTGATGAACGAGTTGAAGCGGCTGACGCCGATTCCGAAGCGGCCTTTCGGCGCGACCAGGTGACCTTCAAAGGAGCGAGGCATGCGCGGGTGACCCTATCATCCCCTCTTCGAGCCGGCCGGCTTTGCGTCGCGGCGGAGCGAGAGCTGCTCAATGACTTGAATGCCGTACCGCTCGACGCCGACGATGGTGTTGGGCGTGTTGGTGAGCAGGCGGAGCTTCTGCACGCCGAGATCTTGGAGGATCTGCGCGCCGAGCCCGAATTCCCGCAGCCGCGCTTGGCCTTGGTGACCGGGCACGGCTTGCACGTTCGATGCGGGCTTGAGCGACAGCGCGTCGGTGCCGGACACGTGTTTCTGCAGCAGCACCAGCACGCCGCGACCTTCTTTCGCGATGCGCTCGAAGGCGACCTGGAGCGTGCCTTCTCCAGTGCACGCGTCGAGCGCGTCACCGAGGAGCGTGGCCCGATGCACCCGGGTGAGCACCGGCCGTTTGCCCTGCACCGCGCCCTTCACCAGCGCCACGTGTACGGTGGGGTCGACGTCGGTGGCGTAGGCATACGCGGTGAAATCGCCGTACGGAGGCCGCGAGACAGAGACCTCGCCAATGCGCCGCACCAACCGCTCGTGGAGGAGCCGGTACGCGATGACGTCAGACACTGAGAGCAGCACGAGCTTGTGCTTGCGGGCGAAGCGCTCGAGATCGGGGCGGCGCGCCATGGTGCCGTCGTCGTTCATGATCTCGCAGATCACGCCCGACGGAGAGAGGCCGGCCAGCCGGGCGAGATCGACCGAGCCTTCGGTCTGCCCAGCGCGCACCAACACGCCTCCATTCCGCGCGCGGAGGGGGAACACGTGGCCCGGGCGGCTGACGTCGGCCGGCTTCGCCTCGGGGGCGATGGCGGTGAGCACGGTGTGCGCGCGATCGGCGGCGGAGATGCCCGTCGTCACCCCGTGCGCCGCCTCGATGGAGACGGTGAACGCGGTCTGAAACGGCGACGAATTGTCGGTCACCATCAGCGGCAAGTTGAGCTGCCGCACCTGCGCCTCGGTCATCGAGAGGCAGATCAACCCGCGGCCCTCACGCGCCATGAAGTTGATCGCGGCCGGCGTCACCTTCTCGGCGGCCATCACCAGATCGCCTTCGTTTTCGCGGTCTTCGTCGTCGGTGAGAATCACCATCTTCCCACGGCGAATGGCGGCGATGGCGCGTTGCACTCGGGCGATGCTCGCCTTCTCGTCTGCGTTCGACTTCATGCGCGTCCTTTGCCTCCCCCGGGGACCCGCCGCAAGGGTGAAGGCGCCTACCCGCGCACGCGCCACACGTCGCACGGCCACAGCGTGGTGCCGCGAATGTCGCCGTCGAAGGGCGCGTGAAAGACGGCGAGCCGCTCCAGCTGCGTTCCACTCGGAGGCGCGACTCGCCCCGCATCACCGACCAGCACGCAGGTGCCTCGCTTCGCCAGCGCGCGGAGCCACGGCCACACGGCAGATCCAAGCTCGGCGCTCGAGACCACGTCACCGACGAGCACCACCTCCGCGTCGAGCGCCAGCTGGCCGAGCATGTTCTGCGGAGATGTGCGGAGCGCCACGCCATTGAGCTCCGCGTTCAGCTGCGCCGCCGCGCCCGCGAGAGGGTCGATGTCGACACACGTCACGTCTGCGCCGAGGCGAGCCGCAGCCACGCCTTCGATCGCGCCACCCGAGCCGAAGTCCATCACGCGCTTTCCCGCGACGAGCTGCGGCGTGTCGAGCAGGTGCCTGGCGAGCGCTTGCCCGCCGGGCCACGCCACCGCCCAATACGGCCAGTCGCTGAAAGGCGTCTCCTCGGGCTGCGCGTGCCACCACGGGCCGCTCGAATCGACGAGGTGCAGCTCGAGCTCGGGCACCAGCGTGGGCCGCGCGCGCACCGTGAAGTCGAGAATGGCCTGGCGTGCGTCGATCAAAACCCTGCGGCCTTCAACTGGGCCTCCGACAACCCGCCACGGAGCCCCATCATGCGCGCCACGTATTTCCCGATGATGTCGGCCTCGAGGTTGACCCGCTCGCCCACGCGCTTCGAGCCGAGCGTCGTGCGCTGCACCGTCTCGGGGATCAACATCACGCTGAACGACGCTGCGCCCACCGCCGTCACGGTGAGGCTGACACCGTCGATGCAGACCGAGCCCTTCTCCACGAAAAACGGCGCCAGCACCGGAGGGAGCGAGATGGTCATCGCCCACGAGCCTCCGTCGGGCTTCGCCTGCTCGATGGCCGCCACGCCGTCGACGTGCCCTTGAACCAAGTGCCCGCCGAGCCGCTCGCCGGCCCGCAGCGCCTTCTCGAGGTTCAGCTTCGTGCCGACCCGCCAGTCACCGAGCGTCGAGCGGCGGAGGGTCTCCGGAGCGGCCTGAACGCGAAACGACGCGCCGCGGAACTCGACCGCCGTCAGGCACACCCCGTCACACGAAATCGACTCGCCCAGCACCGCGTCGGCCACGTCGAACGGCGCAACGACCCACACGTCGGTGACCGCTCCCGGAGTGACGCGCTCGACGGTGCCGAGGCCTTGAATCAACCCGGTGAACACGCGCTACTTCCGCTTCGCCGCGCGCTTCGACTTGGACTTCGCCTTCTTGCCCGAGGGCGAGCTGGCGTCGATGAAGTCGACGATGCGGCTGTCGGCCTTGCGCAACCGGCGGCTCAGCATGCGGCAGATGTTCTGGAGAATGATGACGTACGCGTAGTTGTCGGCCTTGTAGAGGTTCCACAGGTCGAGGTTCGTCAGCGAGTAGGTCGTGCACTTCTTTCGCACCACACACGCGGCGGAGCGCGGCTGCAGCTCGACCAGCGTCATCTCACCGAAACACTCGCCGGGGCCGAGGTGCACGAAGCCGACTTCTTTGCCGCGCGCCGACTTGCGGGCCACTTCGACCTCGCCCTCGCGAATCACGTACATCGTTCGGCCGAGATCACCCTCGTTGAAGATGCGCTCACCCACGGCCCAGGTGCGCTCCTCGAGAAAGTCGAACAGCAGCTCGAGGCTGTTGCCCTTCAGGTCGTGAAACACGGGAACACTGCGCAGGAACGTCGTTACCGCGGCGTCGCGTCGCTCGATCATGCGGCGCAAGAGACTCCACCTCGCCAGCTGGCGCAACGACTTCAACGACTTCAACGACTTCGACGCGGCCATGCCACGGCGGCGAAGAGCGCCAGCCAGAG